>JAGHSC010000250.1 GCA_018066065.1 Candidatus Cryptobacteroides faecihippi | reverse complement strand
GAAGGCTGGTAGACGACGGGAGCCACGCCGATCTTGCGGAAGAACTTCCCCATCCCCTTCTCGCCATTCTGGCCCGACCAGTTGTAGACATTGAGGAAAGGGTTCCATCCGAAGATGAGATAGGTGTTGGCCTTCTGCTTGATGTAGGGCTGTATCTCCTTGACACTGAACTTGTCATCGTTTGTGATCCTGACCTTGTTGGCGGCCAGTCTGTACTCCCCGTCAGCCAGTGACCTTGTCGAGCTGCAGGACGCAGCCGGCAGCATCATGGCGATGGCAGCAACGACCTTCGCCACCGTTGAAGCGGCTTTCCTGAAAGAAAGATCTGGGAAGAAGGATGACATGTCCTGCAAAATTAGCAACCCTTTCGGATATTTAATCAAAAACGGCCTGAAAATTCCTATATTTGTAAATGCGTGCGCGACTCCAAAGTGTTGGAGGATGGTTGAAGCATGCTTTTTTCTTGATTATGGAAGTACCTGTTTCAGCAAATGAGATAAAGTTTGTCAAATCATTGTCTCAGAAGAAATTCCGTGACCAGAATGGCCTCTTTGTGGTGGAAGGCGCAAAGATGGTGGATGAAGCCATCCGATCATCTTTTGTGGTCGATCGTGTCTACAGGGTCGAGGAGGTCGGCGAGAAAGCCATGTCCAGGCTCAGCCAGATGGCATCACCCTCCCCTGCCATGGCCATTGTCAGGATTCCTTCGAACATGGTCATGGACGGGTATATCAGCATTCCTGTCAAGGGTCTTTTCCTGGCTCTTGACGGAATCCGCGACCCGGGCAATCTGGGAACGATCCTCAGGATTGCAGACTGGTTCGGGATCGATGCTGTCTATGCATCTCCGGACACCGTCGACATCTTCAATCCGAAGGTCGTGCAGGCTACCATGGGTGCTGTCTTCAGGGTCAGGTTCCACTACTGCTCGATCCCTGACCTATGCCTTGCCGCCAGGGCCGCGGGAGGCAGCGTGAATGGTACTTTCCTCGACGGTGAGAATATTCATTCAAGGGAACTTCCTGACGGGCAGGACGCTCCATCCGTCATCGTGATCGGCAACGAAGCCAACGGCATCTCCGACGAGGTCGCCGAGCTGGTGACTGACAGGCTGTTCATCCCTCCGTACCCTCGCGACGTGCGCGGGTCGGAGTCTCTGAATGCCGCTGTGGCAACTGCCATCACGGTCAGTGAATTCCGTAGAAAGTTTTGACAGTCATTGATTTAGAGAATATCCAACATAAATGAACGAGGAATCATTGATGAAGCGGAGGATCAGGAAGATCCTCATGATCTGCAGCAACTATGATGCATTCTCCCTTGAGGAGGACGGCCGCATCGAGAAACAGATTGTCGAAGAGTACAGGGAACTCAACCTTAGTTCCCCTCCTACCTTTGTCTGGGCGAATTCATCCGCTGAGGCAAGGACATTGCTGGATTCGGACAGCGAAGTCGACATGGTCATGTGCATGTACAACGACAAGGACAAGGGAACCTTCAGCTTCGCATCGGAACTCAAGTCAAAGGGAATCACCATTCCTTTCGTTCTCCTCATCCACTACTCGAAGGCAGTCCGCCAGAGGGTCTTCGAGATGGACCAGAGCGGGATCGACTTTGTCTTCAGCTGGCATGGAAACGCTGACCTCATCCTCGCGATCGTAAAGCTCCTCGAGGATTTTGCCAATGCTGACAACGATGTGTTCGAGGTTGGCGTGAAGGTGATTCTTCTCGTCGAGGACTCGATCCGCTACTACTCGACCTATCTGCCTGAGCTGTACAAGCTTGTACTCACGCAGAGCCGTGAATTCGTGAAGGAGTGCCTCAATGAGGACCAGAAGAAGAACAGGAAGAGGTCCAGGCCGAAGATCCTGCTTGCGTCCTGCTATGAGGAGGCAATCAATCTCTTCGAGAAGTACAAGGAGCATCTCCTCGGCGTCATCTCCGATGTGGGCATGGTCATCCGCAAGGGTGACAGCGGCAGCACCGAGAAGCTCGATGCCGGCATCGACCTTGTCAGGAGGATCCGTGAGTTCGATCCTCTCATGCCTGTCCTTCTGCAGTCCTCGCAGGGAAGCATGGCGGACCATGCCGAGCAGCTCAAGGCCGGCTTCCTGAAGAAGTACTCGAGGACTCTCTTCCTCCAGTTGGGAGACTACATGAAGGAGGAGTTCGGATTCGGAGATTTCGTGTTCATGGATTCTTCCGGCAAGGAATACGGACGAGCATCCAGCCTTACACAGCTTGAAAACATCATCGAAGACATACCGGACCAGGTGCTGGTCAGCAACACTTCCAGGAACATGCTCTCCAAGTGGCTCTACGCCCGAGGACTCTTCAACCTGGCTGAGACCTTCAGGGCACACCACCACACCGATGCCGGAGACTTCAGGAAATTCCTTCTCGAGGAGATCGGCAAGTACCACGCCGAGACCGGCCGCGGAATCATCGCAGAGTTCCACAAGGATTCCTACGAGGAGTACTACTGGTTTTCCAGGATCGGTGACGGCTCTCTCGGAGGCAAGGCCAGAGGACTCGCCTTCCTCAACCATCTCATCCAGAAGTACCAGCTTGCGGACAAGTATGAGGACATGCGCGTCTCGATACCGCGCACGATCGTGATCACCACGGAGTGGTTCGACAAGTTTATCCTCGAGAATGGACTTCAATACGTGATTGACTCGGAACTGTCTGATGATGAAATACTTTCCGAGTTCGTCGCATCTACTCTCCCGGACGAGCTGATCCAGAATCTCAGGGCTTACGTGGAGACCTGCAGGGGACCTCTTGCGGTCCGTTCAAGCTCCAAGCTCGAGGACAGCAACTTCCAGCCTTTTGCGGGAGTCTACTCGACCTACATGTGTCCTCCTGTCGAGAACAAGGACAGGATGCTGCGAGAAGTTGCGAAGGCTGTCAAGAGTGTCTATGCATCCACATTCTTCATGGGCAGCCGAAACTACATCCAGGCCAGCGGCAACCTCCTCGGTGAGGAGAAGATGTCGGTGGTGATACAGGACATCTGCGGAACCGTCCACGGACACGACTTCTATCCGATGATGTCCGGTGTCGGAAGGTCTCTCAATTCCTACCCTATCGGCTCTGAGAAGGCTGAGGACGGAGTTCTTAATGTCGCCTTCGGTCTCGGAAAGACCGTTGTCGACGGCGGCAAGACTCTCAGGGTCTGCCCGAAGCAGCCAAGGAAGATTCTTCAACTCTCGGAAACCAGGATGGCCCTGAGGGAGACTCAGAACGAGATGTACACCCTCGACCTGAGTCCCGGAGCATTCAAGATCTCCAAGAACGACGGCATCAACCTTAAGAATGTCAAGGTCATCGATGCTCTCAAGGAATATGATCACCCGGAACTCGTGGCATCTACATACGTGGCTCAGGATGACCGCATCAGGCCTGGCGTCAGCGCACCGGGCGCGAGGATAGTCAGCTTCGACGCGATCTTCCAGTTCGAACGCTTCCCGCTTGTGGAGGCACTCTCGGAGATCATGTCGATCTGCAGGAAGGAGCTGATGTGCGAGATCGAGATCGAGTTCGCCTTCGATCCGGTGCCGGGCACCAGTGGTGTGGAAGCCGACCTCAAGCTCCTCCAGGTCCGCCCTGTTGCCGGAATCGATGAGACCTCCGTTTCCAGTATCTATGAGGTTATGAAGGGCATCAGCACCGAGATCGTCGACTGCGACAATGCGCTCGGCAATGGATTCTTCACGGAATCAAGCCACATCGTGGTTCTCCCTCCGGACACATTCGACAAGATGCAGACTGTGAAGATGGCGGAGGAAATCTCGGCCATCAATGCAAGGTTCAACGCAAGCAAGGAGACTTATTTCCTCATCGGCCCAGGCCGCTGGGGCTCATCGATACCGACACTCGGAGTCCCTGTCCTCTGGACAGACATCTCCGCCGCCAGGATGGTTGTCGAGTACGGACTTGACGACTTCCGCGTCGACCCAAGCCAGGGTACCCATTTCTTCCAGAACATCACATCCCTCGGCGTGGGCTACCTGACTGTCGATGAATATGCCGGTTCGGGATCTGTCAACTTCGAGGCGCTCTCGTCGCTTGAGTGCGTCTATGAGGGACAATGGGCCCGGGTCTACAAGGTTCCAGGGCTGACCGGCTACATCGACAGGGACAGGGGCATGGCAGTCATCGGTCTGTAGGATGGAAAGGATGCTCATCTACCAGTTCATGCCGAGGCTGTGGAACAGCATCGGCAATGATTCTGCTGAGCCGCGCAGCGGAAAGTTCAGCGACGTCGATGAGGGATTCCTCGGCTACCTCAGGGACATGGGGTTCAGCCACCTCTGGCTGACCGGTGTGGTCAGGCATGCAACGACCGTTCCGTTCGAGGGCTGCCCGCCTTCGGAAGAGCAGGTCGTCAAGGGAAAGGCCGGGTCCCCATACGCCATTGTCGACTATTATGATGTGAATCCTTACATGGCTGACAATGTGGACGATAGGATGGGTGAATTCGAGTCTTTGATAAAGCGTGTCCATGACTCTGGGCTCAAACTTCTCATCGATTTCGTACCGAATCATGTTGCCCGTGACTATGGTCTCAAGGGGCTTGTCCGGAAGGATGTCCGTCCACTCGGTGCGGACGTTGACACGTCTGTCCACTGGAAGT
>JAGHSC010000257.1 GCA_018066065.1 Candidatus Cryptobacteroides faecihippi | reverse complement strand
CGCTTCTACGCAATGCACCATCCGTTCACTGCCCCTAAGCCAGAGCACCTCGACTGGTACTATTCAGACAAGAAGGAAGACCTCGAGAGAGTCTGCGCCAATGCCTACGACTTCGTGCTCAACGGCACCGAGCTCGGTGGTGGCTCCATCCGAATCCACGAGGCAGCGATGCAGGAGAGAATGTTCGAGATTCTCGGCATCAGCAAGGAAGATGCAGAGTACAAGTTCGGCTTCATCATCAACGCCTTCAAGTTCGGTGCTCCGCCTCACGGAGGCCTTGCATTCGGCTTCGACCGCGTCTGTGCCCTCTTCGGAGGCCAGGAGACCATCCGTGACTTCATCGCATTCCCTAAGAACAACCAGGGCCGCGACGTCATGATCGACTCTCCTTCCCAGATCGACCAGATCCAGCTCGACGAACTCAACCTTGATGTCCGTCCGCTTCCTGAGAAATAGTTTTCAATGAATATGAAGAAGTCCGTCCTCATCGCATCCGCGATCCTTTTCCTGTGCAGCGTCCTTGATGCAAAGGTCACGCTGCCATCGGTCCTCAGTGACAACATGGTCCTTCAGCAGGACACCGAAGTCGCACTCTGGGGCAAGGCTGCCCCGGGCCGGAAAGTCACCATCAAGGTTGGCTGGTCGAAAGGAAAGACAGTCGTGACGGCAGATCCGGAGACCGGCAAGTGGCTCGCAAGGGTTGCGACCCCCAAGGCCTCGCCGGAGGCCCCTGCGTACGACATCACCATCAGCGACGGTGAGGCGCTGACTCTTCATGACGTGCTCATCGGAGAAGTCTGGTTCTGCTCAGGCCAGTCCAACATGGAGATGCCGCTCAAGGGCTACGACTCGCAGCCTGCAAAGGGATCGACAGCCTTCATCCTCAGGGCAGGCGAGTCCAGGCCGCTCCGCATCTGCAACATAGTCCGCCGCTCATCGATCACTCCGCTCGAGGAGTCAGAGGGCAGCTGGAAGCTCCATTCGCCTGAATCTGCCGCCAACACCAGCGCAACCGCATATTACTTCGCCGAGGCCCTCCAGGCTGCCATCGGCATCCCTGTGGGCATCATCGTCAGCAGCTGGGGCGGAAGCTCCATCGAGACCTGGATGAGCAGGGAAGTGATCGAGAAGGAGTTTCCTGAGTACAACATCGACTATCTTGACGGAAAGTCCGAAGTGACCCACAAGTACCACAATCCATGCCTTCTCTACAACGGTCAGGTCAATCCGATCGTGCCTTACACAATCAAGGGAATGATCTGGTACCAGGGCGAGACGAACCTCCACCATCCGGACAAGTACATCCGTCTCCAGGAAGCCTATGTCCGCATGATGCGAACCCTTTTCAATGTGCCGGACGCCCCATTCTACTTTGTCCAGATCGCTCCTTATCCTTATGGAAAGCCTAATGGCTGGGAACGTGGCTATTTCGTCGAGGGACAGCAGAAGTCGCTTGCAGTCATCCCTCACAGCGGCATGGCGGTCACCTGCGATGTCGGTGAGTACGGTACAATCCATCCTTGCAACAAGGAGGCTGTCGGCCAGAGACTTGCATTGCTTGCCCTCAGCCACGACTACGGCAAGGGAGTCATCGCCGCCGACGCACCGACCTACAAGAGCATGGTGGTAGAGGATGGGAAGATCCTCATCAAGTTCAATGTCGATGGCCTCAATCTCAATCCTATGGGTGCCGACATCGCCGGCTTCGAGATCGCTGGCGAGGACAAGGAATTCCACAAGGCGAAGGCAAGGCTTAGCGACAAGGATCATTCAGTTGTCGTCGTGTCAAGTCCTGACGTGCCTCAGCCGGTTGCAGTACGCTACTGCTTCCGCAACTGGTGCAATGGTGGACTCTACAACAACTTCGGCATCCCTGCCGCCTCATTCCGCACCGACGACTGGGCGCTCTAGCTGTCAGGAGATTCTGTACAGAAAGCTGAGGCGGCCCATAGGCATGGCGCTGCCGCTCTTGTAGGTGTCCATGATGTCTGATGGGTTTTCCACGCCTGTAGTGACCTTGAAATGGAAGCTGCCGGCAGCTTTCAGGCCAATCATGCTGCGTGGGATCCTGAGGATGATCCTGTCCTTGTGCAGAGCCATTCCGGCGTTTCCTGCATGTTTCCTGTCGAAGTCCGGGGACAGAGTCTCGATCGAGGCAGATGTCCCATCGCAAATGGCTCCGATCAAGTACTCATAGCTTTCCCAACCCTTGTCCTGAGGTTCTCCGGCACCGATGAACAGGTTAAGCCAGTTCGACTCGCCCTTTGCCGGAGCAGTGAAGTCCCTGAATCCCGTGATGAGAAAATAGAGGTTCTTCCTGTCGTGCGCCACACGTACTTCCTTCAGTGGATTCTCCGGCGCATCCTGAGTGTACCTGACGGTCTTCGAGGCTCCGAAGCAATCGCGTGCCTGCTGCTTCGAATCAGGGTGCCTGACCACATAGGACACCTTGTCCCACTGGCTCAAGTCCATTTCATCGAAACCTTTCCTTACTGAAGGCTCGGCAGAGGGGACAGCTCCCCTTGCTCCCTTGTAGCGCCTGATGTTGGCAATCAGCTGCAGGTAGAAAGCATCCTGATAGCCACCTTCCATCGGCTCGATGTCCCTTGAATATTCCTCATCCGCGGAGTCGCAGAGCATGTATTCGCCGTCCCATGGCTGCTTGTAGGCGACCCATTCGTTCCAACCTCCGACGGAGACGATCTTCGGGTCTGCCTTGATGACCTCATCCCATTGTTTCTGGAAGTATGTGCCTTTCTCGACATCCTCTGCAACGTTCTGTTTCAGATCCGGGTCCCATCCTCGGCCCCAGTTCGTCCAGTTCTCCCTCGTCCAGGAGAATGACATGGGCACCATCGGGTGGCTGGCCACGGTCACGTTCATCACGCCGGATCCGGAGTGCAGTGGCTGCGGGAACTTCCACTCTATCCACGGAAATCCATCATCAAAGGTTGGATCGGATGGCCAGTTCGGCTTGAAGAAATAGAAGAAATCACGGATTTCCTGCGAAAGTTCCCCCGGGGTGTAGTCCTTGTCGTTTCTGGACGCAGCCTCACGAAGGTCGTCGGCGGCATCGGTGTAGGCAACCACGACCGGCTTTCCGTCAATCCTGAACCAGGTGTCCGGGTATTTTCCCGGACCATAGATCGTCTTCCAGAGACTCCTTACGGTCTGGAAGGATTTCGAGTGGGTGTAGCTGACGATCCTTGGAGCATTCCACCCCTCATCCAGCATGTCCTGGATCACCTTGCAGACCTTGAGCGTCACTTCAGGGTAGATCAGTGAATTCGTGTGGTCGAAGAAGATGAAGTCGACACCGGCTAGCGTGATCATCTGCATCTGTTTGCGGATGACCCACTCGTCGATTGAATTGTAGTACCCCCAGAGAGGCTTTCCCCAGAAATGAGCCTGTCCGTTCGGACTGATGTCCGGACGGTCGACGCTCATGTCGGTCAGGATCTTCAGCCCATCCTCCATGGCCCTGATCCTGGTTGCGTCGTAGATGTCCGAGGCATAGGGCTGTCCGATCCATGGCCAGTAGAAAAGCCCCACCTTCCTGTCTGTCCTCAATGAATCGACAGTGCTGAATGAGCGGCCGAAATGATCGATTCCGACAAGCCTGCAGGCGCTGTTGTCAGTTGGCTGCTCCGAATGAGCCTTGTCACAGTAGACGAAGTTGAAGCGGCCGCCCGGAGCGCAGTCTCCATTGACGTAGAAGTCAAGGATGCTGCCTTCCTCCTGCATGTTGTCGCTCCACTTGAACTCGAAGTCGAGAGCTCCCGCTGCCCCCAGCACCTGACGAGGCACCTTGAGTTCCATCTCGTTTCCTCTGACTGAATATTCAAATGCGCCGGCGTCCTCCCACTTCCAGACGTTGCCGGTGCAGCGTGAGACGGTTCCGCGTGAGTCGCTCTCCGGGCTCTTGTAGTTCAGGCAGAAGTCGTAACCCTTCCAGCCTGTGGCGCAGTCCCTGTCGATGTTGATCAGGAGCCTCATCCAGGCGCGGTCAGTGCGCGGAGTGATGTCGGAAGCAGTCCTGATGTAGAAGTAGATGTTGTCTTCGTCCCTGGCGACCCTGGCATCGACGAAGTCGTTGCGTCCGCTGGTGTTCACGAGTTTCTCCCTGCTGCCGTCGCGTCCGCCTCCATGGCGGGAGTGGCTGCGGTGCATGGTGTTGCCCTGATAGTGCCTGAAGTCCGGCCCTACAGCGTCCCAGCCCTGGAATTTCCCGATGGTGACGGTCTTCATCTCCGTGACGGCAGGCGTCTTGCCGATGCCTTTGAACTTCCTCACATTCTCGATGAGCTGGCAGTAGTAGATGTCGCCATAGTCACCCCATTCGGCAGTCGGTTCGATGTCGCGGCTGCGCTCCGAATCGAACTCGAAGGCCCTGTCCCACTGCTCCTGGAAGTTGAGTCCCTTGACGTAGGCCATCTCGGACTCGTCCTGGCCGTTGGCATCGGTGTAGCTTCTTCCGAAGGTGCCAGGGGCGTTGAATGCGTAGCAGCGCTTGTTCTGCTGCTTGTTTGTGTTCTGGGCGATGCCGACGGGCATCTGCTCATTGTTGCGGTAGGAGTGCTGAGGGTAGGCTTCCAGCCATCCCCACTGGTCATCCCTGGTCGGTCCGCTCGACAGGTCTGGCTGTCCCGGACGGAAGGTGAAGAACTCCCTGATGGCCCTGTCGGTCGCGTCTGAGTCGCTGAGGTTGTCGGGGTAGGCCATGATGACAGGCTTTCCGTCGATTCTGTACCAGAGATCCTTGTACCTTCCTGCCCCATAGATCTTTGCGTAAAGGTTCCTCAGAGAGGTCCTGGAATCTTCAATCGGCCCGAAAGGAAGGTGGAACGCAATGCATGGTGCATTGACTCCGTCTTTCCTGGCCTCACTCCAGACCTTCATCAGTGTCTCTGTTGACTCTTCCCAGAGAAAGGAACCGTTGGTACAGTCGAAGAAGACGACGTCCACCCCGGCGTCTGCCAGCATCTCGGCATGCTTTCGGAGCACCCATGGGTCGGTCGTGCGGTAGTAGTCGAACAGAGGCTTTCCCCAGAAGCATGGCTGGAGAGGCTGGCCCCAGTCCGGGTCCACGTCGCCGGTGGCTTCCCTGTCGAGAGCTTCCGGATGGTTTCTGATCACGTCGGAGATGTTGACGATGTTTTTGTAGCTGCAGATGTCTCCTTCGTGCCAGGTCCAGTAGAACATTGCGATGGTCTTTCCTTCCCTTTCAGATGCGGAAGGTGCGTCCTTGGGGATCGTCCTTCCCAGCTCGTCCACAAGTGCCCATGTGTCGGGGGTTGCAACTTCGACGCTGGTCTTTGATTCCTGGCTTTCCGGCCCTGATTTCCTTGGAGTGCCGCAGCTGCCAAGCAGGATTGCCATGAGGCTGATGACAAGCCATCCCATGGCGGGTCTTTGATTTTTCATTGTCAGTTCGTTTTACAATTAAACTTCTACCTTCCCATGGACGACAGGGCATGGAGCGCCAGAGGGATGGCAAGGAAAAGTGAGCAGACATCAGAGATGCTCTGAGCAACGGTCAGCCCAGGGAGTCCGAAAAGCCACGTGCCCAGAAGCACGGCAGGAAGAAGGAACAGGCCCTGACGGGCGAATGCCACGATGACTGCGGGAACTGTCTGCCTGGTGGTCTGCAGGTACATGTTCGTCATGATCACGAAGGCCAGGAGCGGGAAAGTCGCACACTGCCATCTCAGCACCTGGGTACCGATCCTGATGACCTCGAGGTCATCGGCACGGAACATCTTGACGATGGAAGGAGCGAACACAAGGCCAAATGCTGCCATGGCCAGACAGTACGAAGTGCCGACGATGACACCGAAACGGAATCCCTTCCTCACTCGGTCGTAAAGCTTCGCTCCATAGTTGAATCCGCACATCGGCTGGAATCCCTGCCCGAAACCGATGATGATCGCCAGGGCGAAGTTCATTACCCTTCCAACGACCGAGAACGCTGCAACGGCACTGTCCCCGTAGCGGCTGGCACAGACGTTCAGGCACATCGCAGACACTGCCATGAGGCCCTGCCTGAAGAGTGATGGAAGGCCTCCGGCGGCGATTTCCTTCATGATGTAGCCATCCAGCCTGAAAGCCTTCGGATGGATTCCTACTCCACCGGACTTGAACGACATGAAGAGCATTATCGTGAAGCAGATGGCCTGTGAAAGACAGGTGGCAAGACCGGCTCCTGCCACTCCCATTCCCAGCCCGAAGATAAAGACAGGGTCGAGCAGCATGTTCAGAACAGCACCGGAAAGGATGCCGATCATTGCAAGCGAGGCATTGCCCTGCAACCTCATCTGATTGTTGAGGACAAAGGACCCGGAGATGAATGGCGCGCCAAGAAGGATGAACCGGAAGTAGGGCATGGCGGATGGCAGGATCGTGGCTGTTGATCCGATGCTCATCAGTACAGGTCTGGCGAAGATCATGAACAGGGCAGAGCAGATGGTCACGAGACCCATCGACGCAAAAAGGCCGGAGACCGCCATCGTCGTGGCTTCACCAGGCTTGCGCGCTCCGAGTTGTCTGGAAATGTAGTTGCCTGAACCATGTCCGAAGAAGAATGACACAGCCTGGATAAGCGCCATGAAAGGGAACACAACACCGAGTGCAGCCGTTGCCTGTGTGTCGATCTGGCCGACAAAGAAAGCGTCCACAAGGTTGTAGATGTTGGAAACCAGCATGCTGAGGATCGTCGGAACCGCCATCTCAAGAATCAGTCTTGAGACCGGTTCCGTTGTCATTCTCGTGTATTTCGCCTCCTGTGCTGTCATTTTCATGCAAAGTTAGCGTAAATTATTCGCCTTTATGTTCACTACTGCGGCTTGTTTTACATTTTAAGCCTAATAATTATCTTTGCAGAAAACCACCATATATAGAAAACCACCATATATGATGAAGCATCTCTGCATTCCTGCCGTTGCCGCACTGCTGGCATTGACATCCTGTGCGTCAGTCCGGAACTCGTACAGTTCATCGGACAATGTTTCCACAACCGTCCAGAGCGACTGCTATGTCGTCGTGACCAGGACGGTTCCGGTCAACGGCGGCGGTGACGTTGCTGACTTGATCCAGGAAGTCATAAACAACAATCCGAACAGGACAATATTCTTCCCGGATGGAATTTATCTCCTTTCGCATCCTGTCCTGACACCTGCCGACCCTGCTAAGTCCGTCCATCTGGTCTTCGCCAACTATGCCGTGCTCAAGGCAATGGACGGCTGGAAAGAAGGTGAGGCTCTGGTGAAGCTCGGCGGAAAGGATCCGTTCAACAGCATCACCATCAACGGAAGCAACTACGGCATCGAAGGTGGAATATTCGATGGCAGCAATGTTGCTGACGGCATCTCCATCGACAGTGGCCGCGAGACGAGGGTCAACCATGTCTCCATCAAGAACACAAGGGTCGGACTGCACATCAAGAGAGGGGCCAACAACGGTTCTTCTGACTGCGACATAGTGGATGTGAACATCGTGGGCAACAACAGACCAAATTCGGTGGGCGTGCTTGTAGAGGGCTATGACAACACTTTCACCGACATGCGCATCGCCTCGGTCAACAAAGGCGTCTGGATCAAGACCGGAGGCAACACCCTGAGGAACATCCACCCTCTCTACATATTCAACAAGGAGCAGGACTATGATTCCAGCTGCGCCTTCATCGTGGAAGGGGACAGCAACAACTGGCTGAACTGCTGCTACAGCGACCAGTTCGCGACAGGCTTCCTGCTTGAAAGGGGTGCGGCTGTCAACATGAGGGACTGCTTCGCCATGTGGTATTCCGGCAAGGTCCCTTCCCAGACCGCCATACGCAGCACGGGGGCCTTCAACGCCCAGGTGACCGGCATGCATTTCGGCTTCCTTGACGAGTGCCCGAAGATAGCCATCCTCGTCGCTGAACCTGGCGGCAAGGGCTTCATCCTTGATCCTCTTGATTTCGCTCCTCATTCTTCTTCTGATGAAGATGTCAGTTCGATGTACACCGTGTTCACGAATCCGTCTGTGGGAAAGTAATATATTCATTTACAATTATTTCTGTGCGTGGTGCGATAATAAAGATTGTAAATAATACCGTTTTGTCTGTGAGATGCACTATCTTTACATCACTCATTGAATATATTGATTCTTATGAACAGAAGATTTCTGCTGATACCATTCCTGCTTCTGTCTGGAGCAGCCATCAGTCCTGTGAGAGCCTTCCATATTCAGTGTCAGTAATATTCGAGTGATCCATGAAAGCATTTGAAGACCATAACTTTTGATAATCCAAACGGCCATGTATAGACTAATTCGCTTTTTTCTGATAATAACGCTCTTCGTTCTGTGTATGTCTAGTTGCCTGGATAAGGAGGAGAGGGTTCAGTCAGTCATTCAGAATTATCGTGAGTACGACTCTGTAAGTCTGTATTTGTTTGAGAACCCGAAGAAAATCTCATTCCGTCTGGATTTCATAGGTCCTTGTGAGTATTCGTTTCTGGACAGCGGTGAGAAGAAAGAAAAATATGACCGGTTAAGTGAGATTCATGGTGATACCAACTTCAACAAGATGGTTTCGTGGGTAGGTCTCCCTCGTCCTCTAGCGATGACTGTCACTCCAGATGTCGCCAGCATTGATATTACGTCGGACAGAAGGTTCGATTCCAATCATGGGCCAGGAGAGTCGTTGAACGACCTTGTCGTCTGTGAACATTATCCTTATTATGAATTCATATTGAACGGATATAGATGGAAGGGCAAGGAACTTAATAAAGTGATTCCCGCTAGTCAGAGAGTCCCGGGAAGCAGGTGAATCCACCCCAATGGAATGAGTAATATGGCCTCAGAGTGTAGCCTGGCTGGCCTTCGATTTCGAAGACGCAAGGTTCTGCTGTCGGCTTGAGACGCTTCATGAACTCATCTGAGCTCATGTCGAACTTGATTGAATGTTCATTCGGAGCTTGGAAGACTTCACTCATCATCGGACCTGTCACAGCCATCAGGATCGGACCGTAGAGGATTGCATATCTCTGTGACCCCTCAATCTTTGTGCTTCCGATGTACTTCTCCTTCCTCAGTGACATAGGCAGAGTGAAGGATACAGTCTCTCCGTCCTTCCACTCCCTGTCAAGAGTCAGGTAGCTTCCCGGGAGTGCCGTGGCTGCAGTCTTTCCGTCAATGTCGACCTTGACCTTGCCGCCTGCCCATGAAGGAATCCTGACCCTGAGCTTCATCCTGACAGGCGAATCAGTTCCGACCATGATGGCGACATCCTGACTGTCAGGGAATCTAGTGTCCATCGTGAGCGAGATCTTCTTTCCATCGAGTGAGAATGAATATTCAGATGCGGAGAAGAGGTTGACATAGACACCATCCTCAGCCTGCGAGTAGATGTACTGAGGCATCATGCCATAGTAGGCGGTTGCCTGGATCTCGCAGCAGGTGTTGAAGCACAGCGGAGGGTATTTCCCTTCATTGAACTGGTTGAAGTAGCGGACTGTCCCATCCTCGCCTTGCGCCGGAATCACGATGTTGTACATCGCCTTCTCGATCTCTGCCGCATATTCCTCCTTCTCTGGCCACATCTGCAGGAACCTGTGGTTGAGATCGGTCCAGAAGACACTTCCGCAGGTCTCGTAGATGTTGTTCGGAAGATTCTTCAGGTTGTAGGTCCATGGGCGGCATTCGAAATGCTCGCAGAGGCTGATTCCGCCTCCCGGGATCTGGAAATAGTCATGGTAGATGTCCCATCCTCCCAGCGCCGCATTGAGGTACTTTTCCTCACCGGTCGCTCTGTAGATGTCGAACAGGGCGCAGATGCTGGTCAGGAGATAGTTGTGCGGACGGTTGAGGGTGAATCTCCATGCTGCCTCCGGAATCCTGTCGCCAAGAGCCTTGAGCCACCATTCCATGTCGTAGTACTTCATGTTTGTCTGGATGTCCGCAGGCACCCCGATTGGAGAGTGATAGACCATCGGACCGGCGATGCTTCCCTGGATGCCCATGCTTCCGAGGAGCATGTTCGGCAGATACTGCTCGGACCTGTTGAACCAGTCGTAGAAATTTCTCAGGAGTGAATATCCTCTCTCATGTCCTGCCATCCCTGCTGCAAGCATGCCCTTGGTGAGCATGGCTCTGTCGTAGTTCTTCTGCTCGTCACGCATGATGCCTGGCCAGGTGTCGGTGGAGATGTTGTAGGTCTCGTGGCCGTATGGCATGAGGTAGCCGTTTCCGTTGGCGTACTGACGTCTGTCGATGCCCTCGAGAATGTCCTCTATCGCCTTGTCGAACTCCGGATTCTCTGCAAAGCGGAGGGTGTTGCCCATTCCTCCGAGCATCCTTCCCTCGTTGGATGCGTAGAGCATGTCGATCCAGATCCTGTCATTGTCCTTTTCGTTGACCCAGTTCGGCTTGCCAAGGCAGTCGTGGAGGTAGCGTACATTCCTTTCGAACACAGTCCGCATCAGGCTTTCTCCAAGCGTTACACCTCTGACCGGAGCCACCGCACCATAGGCCACAGGGCTCCAGGTGTCGGGAGATGAAGCCTTGCGCTCATGACGTGCCATCTGGGCGAGCTCGATGTCTGTCTGGATGTTCATCTCCACCATCAGGCAAGTCGGGTCTTCGATTTCGAACCATCCGAGAGAGACTTTGCCTTTCTTCCCACTGACGACACCTCTGATCATGTTGAATCCGTCGGTCTCCAATCCGTCGATGCTGAAGAGAAGTGCTCCGGAGGCCTTTCTTGATGACTTGAGGCTGACATCCTTGATCTTCCTGCCCTTAACGAAAAGCTCCAGCGAGCCTCCGTCCGGGCCTTTGTCTCCGTAGCATCTGATGGAAGATCCTTTGAAATAGACCTCGAACATCTCGCCCTCTGCAGAGGAACTGAGTGAACTTACCGGTCTGTCAGAAGTCGCAGGTTCAAGTGTGAAGCCCGGCGTGTGGTAGACGAATGAACCGTTGCCGGAGTCGATTGTCCAGGACGAGGTGTCGGACTTTCCATATTCAATGAAGTCGATCTCCACCCCTGGAGTCTTCGCTACGATTTCGAAAGTGTGCGGACCTCTCTCAAGCTTTCCTGACGAGAAGAGAGCTCCGTCTTTTGAAGCTTCAGAGCAATCGATTGTGCCACAAGAGTTTCCGTCTATGAACACCTCGGCTGAAGTTCCCTGCACACCGGCTCCGTGCCAGGAGATGAAGTCCGTGTTGCTGAATCTATAGAATGCAGTGGCACCGTCTGTCCTGCAGGTGGTTCTGGTGTTGCAGAATCGTCCGAGCCTTCTTGGAAGCAGACGCTCGGATTCCCACCCGTCAGAAAGGGTAAGTTCTGTGTCATTGATCAATGCCGAACCTTCCGGGAGCGTGAAGACATCAGTCCTGTCGTCGCTGTCGATGAGTTTTACACCGGAATACTCAACGCCCTGTGAGTTGGCATTGAGTCCCATCAGAAATGCAAAGATAGAGCAGAGAATTGTGTGTTTTGTGGTGTTCATGTCTAGTTTATGGAATTGTGGCTATTGCAAAGGTAGGTATTTTTTGCAAAAGGAGCTGAAGGGTTGTATTTTTGTGGCATGACGAACATGCTCAAGGATATGAAGACACTGATGATTTCCCTGCTGGTTGCCGCTGCGGTGGCCGGTTGCCACAAGAATGTCGAACCAGAGGAAGTTCCGGTCAAGCCGGAAGAGCCGGAAAAGCCGGCTCCGGAAGTTGTCGAGAGCATCTCTCCACTGATCGAGAGCTTTGATGACGACCTGGTCGCCACGGATGCCCTTGGGCGTACCCTTCCTTCCTATGACGAGGTTGGAGGTGTCAAGCCGAATCATCATGTCGGCCTGTTCTACTTCCTTTGGCATCTTCCTCTCCGCAATGAAAACACCATCGAGAGCGAGTACAACATCACCCTTTCGAATCAGAAGGATCCCAAGAGAACAGACTGGCAGTTCGCGGACTACTACTGGGACAAGCCTGAGCTCGGCTACTATCAGTCGTCCGACAAGTATGTCATCCAGAAGCACATCAATCTGTTCTGCCTGCTGGGGATAGATTTCCTCTTCCTGGACTTCACCAATGTTTTCGATGAGTACAACAAACCGCCGCTCGATGCCTTGCTCGAAGTCCTTCAGGATTTCAGGGCAAAGGGGTACAATCCGCCGAGGCTGGTTCCTTTCTTCAATGCCGGAGTCGACGGTCCGAACAAAGACAGGCCGTATTCCTACATGAACAGGTACTTCGAGAGTTATGTCAGGAGCGGGAAGTACGCGGACTGCTGGTTCATCTACGAGGGCAAGCCTCTGATCCTGGCACCTGTCCAGCATCCAACGAACAATGCTCTGAACAATGCATTCACCTGGAGGAAGATGTGGGCTGCATTCCCTGCCTCGGACAAGGAGAAGTGGCGCTTTGTCGACAATTACATGGACGAGCCGAAGGGGCCGCACCTGTCCTACAGGCATGGTTGGCAGCTTGAGCAGATGTCCATCTCGAAGGCGCTGGGAGGCCCGCTCTGGGAGGCTATGACCTATGGAGGGGCAAGTTCCACCATGGGCCATGCCCCGACCTACGATGCTTATCTGATTGATCCGGAGAACACAAAGAGGGGCCTGTTCTTCGAAGAACAGGCAGCCAAGGCCATGGAAATCCAGCCGCCGATTCTCTGCGTGACCGGATGGAATGAGTGGAAAGCTGGTGCATGGCCTGCAGATGAGAGCCTCGCCAACGCGAAGATGAAGTTCAGAGGCGAGCCGGTCCAGGTCGGGACCTATTATTTCGTCGATGAGTTCAATGCTGAGTTCAACAGGGACTTCGAGCCTCAGGCTGACCCGGAGTACTCCGACAACTACTTCTATCAGCTTGCCGCATTCATCAGACGCTACAAGGGAATGAAGGAGCCGGCCAAAGCATCAGCATCCAAGACCATCGACGTCGCATCTTCCGACTATGGCGTCTGGAAGGATGTCCTGCCGGTCTACAGAGACTTCGAGGGGGATTTCCGTTTCCGAATGTGCGATGGTGCTCCGAGAGGAGTCCGATACGAGAACTTCACAGGCCGCAACGACATCGTCGAGTCACGTGTCACTTACGACAATGACAATGTCTACTTCTATGTCAGGACAGCTGAGGACATCTTCGACAGCAACTACTTTAACTGGATGATGCTCTATCTGGATGCCGACAAGGACAAGGCTACAGGCTGGGAAGGCTACGATTTCTGCGTCAACATGGAAGTCCTGTCCAAGACAAGGACCACCCTGAAGAAGCGCACCGCCGAAGGCTGGGAGAAAGTCTGCGAGTGTGAATATTCCTACGCGGGCAGCGAGATGCAGATTGCAGTCCCTCGCTCCGCCCTGGGCTTCAGTGAGAAACCTTCATTCTACTTCCACTGGGTTGACAACATCCAGAGACTGGATGACATCAGGGAGTTCTTCGTCAACGGAGAATCTGCTCCGGAACGCCGCTACAACTATTTCTACGACGCGATCTAGGCTTCTTCGTCGTGGATGTAGCCATCTCCCTTGAGATTCCAGAGGGTGGCCACGATGACGAATCCCACGATTGCGAATCCTGCCATCAGGAGGAAGATCGGATGCCAGCCGAACTTGTCGGCGAAACGTCCGAGAGGGTAGCCTGTGATCAGTGTGCTGACGTAGCTCATCAGTCCGATGAGGCCGACTGCCGATGAGGCTGCCTTCTTGGTCACCTGGTTGGAAGCCACGACTCCGAGCATGGCCTGAGGGCCGTAGACAAGGAATCCTGCGGTTGCAAGGACGATGAGGAAGAGGATAGGGTGCCCCATGTCCTGGATGAAGTGGAGTGCCACGAGGCAGACTGCCACGAGACCCATCTCGATTGCGCAGACCTTCTGGGCGCCGCTCTTGAAGAGCTTGTCCGAGATGACTCCGGCTGCCAGCATTCCAAGGCATCCTGCGACTTCGAAGATGGCGACGGTCCACCCCGACATGCTCTGGCTCAGTCCCATGTCCTTCATGAGGGTAGGGCCCCAGTCAAGGATGGCGAAGCGTACGACATAGACGAAGAGGTCGGTGATCGCGAGCGTCCAGACGATCCTGCTCTTGAACACTCTCCTGATGATGAATTCGCGGAAAGCCTTCGGGTCGTCTTCCTTGTCGTCAAGCTCGGTCTTGGTGTCCGGAAGCTCCGGAAGGCCGACTGACTTCGGTGTGTCGCGCAGGGTGATGATCGTGAAGAGTATGCCCACGGTGGCAATCGTTGCCGGAACCCAGAAGCAGAGTTTCCAGTCGGTCAGGTAACCGCAGAGGACGGAGACAACGAATGCTCCGATGCTGTGTGAGAGGTTCCAGATGCTCATCTTGGTCGCGAGCTCCTTCGGAGGTACCCAGTTGACCATCAGGTGGTTGCATGGTCCGAACCCTGCACCCTGGAAAATCTGGTTGATGATGTACAGGATTCCCATGATGAGAACCATCCCTCCGATGAAGTCCGGTCCTTCGGTCTGCCCTGTCAGCATCGTGCTGAGCTTGTCGCTGAATCCGAATGCAAAGTTGGCGACCACGCAGACGGCCAGTCCGATCACCAGATGCCATCTAGGGTTGGTCCTGTCGGAGATGATTCCGTTGAGGAACTTTGAGACACCGTAGATGATGCCGGCGACCGACAGGATGATTCCGAAGCTTGCGTTCGTGATTCCGTATTCTTCCTTGAGCAGAGGCATGGCGAACGAGAAGTTCTTCCTTACGAAGTAGAACATGGCGTAGCTGATCATCGAGCAGATGATCACTCTCCATTGCCAGTAGCCGAATGAATGCTTTGTTGTCTTCATGTACTTTTGTCTATGTGTACTTTAGTCTATCTGATTATACTTTTGTCTATCTGTCGCTGTAGCCCAGGCATTCGGAATCGTAGATCCCTGTGCTGCGGATCCAGCCCTTGAACTTGCCGAGATCATAAGGCGGCTCACCATAGGTGAAGTGATTCCTTCTCCTGACGGATCCTGATTCGTAGTCGATGACGAGGACGCCCTGGGTGAGTCCCTCGAGGCTGAGGCTTGCGATGTCGGTCTTGCCGTTGGCAGGGACAGTGAACTCTCCGGAGTAGATGACCTTACCGCTCTCAAGGTCGGAGACGGTGACCTTTCCGCTGACTTCGCTGCGGGTGTCATTGACGGCGACGAGCGGATTGCATCCGTCCACCTTGTCGAGCATCATGACACAGACATCGTACTGGGCGTTCTTGATGTAGTGGTAGGCCAGCTTCTTTGAGCACCAGTAGTCGGTCACGGCGTCTGAGATGATCGGCCATCCATCGCGTACGTTCCACCAGATGATGCCCCAGCGGTCGTCGAACTTGTTGCCGCGCCACTTCTCGACGAAAGTCTTCATGGCCTCTGCCTGGACGAACTGGGATGCGGTGATGAAGTCCTCGAGCCTTGACGGGCATTCCCCGAAGAGAGCCAGGCACTGGTTGATCATCAGGTTGTTCCTGTCAGGGGTGTAGCCCCATCCTTCGTAGCGTCTGGTCGCCTTTGTGAGCCAAGCATCGTTCCATCTGTGGTCGCTCCCGGCCTCCCAAGGATAGACCTGGCCTTCCGGCATCATCCTTTCGAGAGAGGACTTGTTCGGGCAGCCGTGGTAGCCGATCTCGCTGACGAACTGGCATTTAGGGTTCTTGTAGAAATCGTCCTTGTAGTAGCCTCTAGGTCCCCAGATGTGATCCTCCGGCAGCAGGTCGAAGCTGCCTCCGGCATCGTAGGTCGCCTGGCTGAAGTAAGGTGAGCTTGGAAGGTAAGGACGGGTCGGGTCGAATTCGAAGATGACCCTTGCGATGGTCTGGCGGGAGACAACGTCCATGTTCGGGTTCGGGTTGTGTCCCTGCAGGGCTGACCTGAGTGACTGGTCGTTCTCGTTGTTTCCGCTCCAGAGAGCGATGCACGGGTGGTTGCGGAGCTTGGTCACGACAGAGATGACCTCCTCTTCGATGGCCTTGTTGAAGTCCTCGCGCTGAGGGTAGAAGGCACATCCCATGGTGAAGTCCTGCCAGACCATGATGCCTTCCCTGTCGCACCTGTCGTAGAACTCGTGGTCCTCGTAGACATTGCCGCCCCAGCAGCGTACCATGTTGCAGTTGAGGTCTGCGACCATGTCGAGGGTCTTGCCGACCCATTCGTGGTCACGGGAATGGAGCGCGTCGAGCGGGACCCAGTTCGTGCCGCGGATGAAGATCGGCTCACCGTTGATGATGAAGCGGAAGCGTCCCGGCTCTGCAGGAGGGTTGTTGATCTCGGTGCGGTCAAGCTGGACGGTCCTGATGCCGACCTTCTTCGTGTCCTGTGCGAGGACGGTATTCCCGTCCGTGTCCAGGATCGTGACCGTGGCATCGTAGAGAGCCGGTTCGCCGGATCCCTTTGGCCACCAGTAGTCGACGTCCTTGACCTCGAAGATGGTACGCATCGCATGCGAGAGAATCGGCCTGGTGGACTCGTGGATGACCTTGCCGTTCCTCTCCATCCTGAATGATGCTGTGGCCTTGTCGTATTTCTCGAACGGAATGCTGAGCTGGAGGTCCGCCCTGATCCATGCCGACCTGTCGGCCGGGTTGATGACAGGGCTCATCCAGTTGATGTCCACGATCCTGGTCGGCTCGAGGATGTCGAGCCTTACGTCACGCCACAGTCCTGCGCTGACAAGCCTTGGCATGATGTCCCATCCGTAGGTGTGCGGAGCCTTTCTCGAGGTGATCGATTCCTCTGCCGCGAAGTCACCCATGCTGATGGTCCCGAGCAGGTCTCCCTGCGCCTCGATGACCGCCGAGCGGATGATGACCTTGAGCTCGTTGTCTCCTTCGGCAAGCCTGTCCGTGATGTCGAAGCGATGCTCGATGAGGGAGTTCTCCGTCGATGCAAGATGCTCTCCGTTGAGCCATATCTCTGAGTAGCAGTCGATTCCGCCGAAGTAGAGCTCACACTTCTGACCTTCCTCTAGCTTCGGTGAACCGAAGGTTCTGGAATAGCACCACTGGTAGCCCTCGTACTTTCTCAGACCGTTGACGTTTGCTCCGATCATCGGGTCCGGGATGATGCCGGCCCTCTCGAGGTCGATCTCGACGTTGCCCGGCACGGTCGCATCGATCGTCTCTGCATCGACTGCGGCAAGCTCGTCCGGGGTCCTGACGGCACCCTTGACGTCCTGCTTCCAGTAGGAGAGTCTCCACTGCCCGTTGAGCGAGACAGCTCCGTCGGTGACCTTCGCCACTGCCTTGACTCCCGCCTCCTTCCTGAAGAACTCATCGATCCAGTCCACGTTGCGGTGTGAATATTCATTGAAGAAGAAGCCGTGAGGGGCTCCGCTGTTGATCTTGAGCTCGGCATGGGGGAAGTACTCCAAGGCCTTGTACGAGTACTCTATCGGCACGAGGACATCCTTGTCGCCGTGGACGATGAGCACGTTCCTGCTGAAGCTTGCGATGGCCTTCCAGATGTCCACACCCATGGCGTCGACATAGTAAGCCCTGCCGACGCTCTGTCCAAGGAAGTCCACTGTCTGGGGAACCTCATCCTTGCCTGCGAATGCAGCCTTAGCCATGTCAGGGATGCTGAAGGCTGGGTACATCAGCGCCATTGCCTTTACCCAGGCAGGCTTCGCGGCGGCAGCCATCGCGGACACGATTCCTCCCTGGCTCTCGCCCACAAGGAATATGCGCTCGCGGTCGACATTCTTCTATCCGCGGACCATCCTTATCGCGTCCTCGAGGTTCTTCTGCTCGGTGAGGATCGACATGTCCTGGAACTCTCCCTCGCTGCGCATCCTGTGGGAGCCGCCGCTGAAGTCGAGGAAGTAGCAGATGAAGCCCTCGCCTGCGAGCCTTTCGATCAGCTCATAGTACAGGACCGGGTCACCGCAGAAGCCGTGCGACATGATGACAGCCGGCATCTTTGCGGATGCGTTTGCTCCGACAGGCGTGAACGCCATGCCGAAGATGTCCTTTCCCTGACTCTTGAAATGGACCTCCTCAGTGCGGAAATCGTCACTGCGGGGCATTTCAGGCATCTTTGCTTCCTGGGCGGAAGCGAGGTAGCTGAAAAAGAGTGTGAGTGCCATGACGGCAGCCACATGAATCCTTCGTGTCATGCTGATGTGGGTCTTGATGCGGATTGCTCCGTTAGGTTTCTTCAAAGATAGGATTATTCCGCCATCGGAACAAGTCTAGAACAAGGCAACCTTCGTCCTTTCCGCTGCATCCTGGAGGCTTTGCGGCACATTTGTGAAGAAATCGAAGCCTGTGAGCTCCTCGACTGCATCGATTGACGTGATCCAGCCTGTGTAGGAAGTGTTCGAGGAGGCATCGTTGCCAGGTGTGAGATAGGCTGCCCCGGAGGCTGCCGTCATTGCTCCGGATGAGTTGAAGGAGCACTTCATCACGCACTTGAAGTAGCGTGACGGGATCGGACATGACTTCCCGAGCGCATCGGTTGCGGTGGTGCTCCCGCTTTCGAAGATCGGACCCGTGACCACGTAGAGCGTGTCGGTGTTCCTGCATGACCATCCGAATGGCTGTACCTTGTTCTCGAGCGTGGCCCAGTTGCCCTGGTTCAGGGAAGCGTATTGCGGGGTCATGTTCGAGAAATAGAATGTCTGCATGTTCGCCGCCTTGGAGTACTGACGGTCGTTGGATGCGGCCTGATGGCCTCTGTCGTAGCTGCCGGAGTAGCTGCTGGTCAGGCATGGCTGGCTCGATTCCGCGATCGCAGGGTCATAGATCCAGTTGTCGTTCCTTCCGACGTTCGCATCCTTCCATGTCGTTGCATTCATTGAATATGCGACCCAGAGAGCCGCCTTCCTGCCTGCGTCGTGAAGCATGATGAGGTTGCGGACGTAGCCGGTGCTTTCCTTTGTCCTGTGGACCACGTAGAGCTGGCCTGAGGTGTTCGTGG
>JAGHSC010000133.1 GCA_018066065.1 Candidatus Cryptobacteroides faecihippi | reverse complement strand
TGTTGTTATAATACATAACATTATTGTTAGCCCCATTTTTACCGCATTTTCAGCCATTTGGGCTCCACAAATTTAAGAAATTTTTCGGTCGCAGCAGCAATCAATTTTCCCTGCAGTCTACCCGGACAGAGTGGTGTATGCTGCGCCCGCCCCTCCGATGATGAGCCGTCTTTCCGTCCGTCGAGTGCGCGATGAGCAGGATCGAAGGGAAAAGCTGCGTTTTATTGACTCGGCGGACGGATAACGGAGCAATTCCTGGACAAAGGCACGCTCGGAGGGCCTCACAGGCGGCATGAAGCCATCCACGCAGCCTGCGTAGGAGCGTCGCTCCCCTCGCTTCCAATTTGTTACACAATTTATATTATGTTAAGTTGCACGAATCACACCGTGTCCCCCGGACACAGGATTTTGCATTATTGCAGATTTAGGGCTAACTTTGGATAGTTGAAGCCAAAGGCTTCCTGTCTGAGAATATGTCAAGAAAAAGAGTTGATCTCCTTCTGGAGAACATGACCATCGAAGCCTGCGCAGCTGAAGGCAAGGCACTTACACACTGGAACGGAGTTGTGGTCTTTGTACCGTTCGCTGTACCCGGCGACGTCGTCGACATCCGGATCCTGAAAAAGAAGAAGAATTACTGCGAAGGCATCATCGAGAGAATCGTGGAGCCATCAAAGGAGCGCCTGGAGCCATTCTGCAAGCATTTCGGCGTCTGCGGAGGCTGCAAATGGCAGCCACTTCCCTATCATCTCCAGCTGGAAGCCAAGCGCCAACAGGTTGAAGACCAACTCGTTAGGATTGGCCATCTCCAAGTACCGGAGATCCGCCCGACCCTTCCTTCCGACAACATCCAGTTCTACCGCAACAAACTGGAATTCACCTTCTCATCACGCCGCTGGCTTCTCAGGGACGAAGATCCGGAGACCGTTGCACCAGAGGATCGCGTAGGACTCGGCTTCCACGTCGGCAAATTCTTCGACAAGGTACTCGACATCAAGAAATGCTACCTCCAGAAGGACCCATCCAACGAAATCAGGCTCTTCATCAAGGACTACTCCGTCAAGAACGGACTCGAGTTCTATGACATCCGCCAGAACGCCGGATTCATCAGGAACATGTTCATCCGCACGACCGACACAGGCGACCTCATGGTGATCGTCTGCTTCGCCTGCGAGGACAAGGAAAAACGCGAGGGACTCCTCTCAGCCATTGCTGAAGCATTCCCACAGATAACTTCGCTTTACTACATCATAAACAGCAAGTTGAATGACTCAATCGGAGACCAGGACTGCATCCTTTACAAGGGTGAGCCGATAATCCGCGAAAAGATGGAAGACCTCACCTTCCGCATCGGTCCGAAGTCATTCTACCAGACCAACAGCGCCCAGGCACTGAAGCTCTACACCGTCGCCAGGGAGTTGGCTGACCTGACCGGCAACGAGGTTGTCTACGACCTCTACACCGGCACCGGTACCATCGCACAGTTCGTCTCCAAGAAAGCCTCCAAGGTGATCGGCATCGAGTATGTCCCGGAGGCAATCGAGGATGCAAAGAAGAATGCCGAAGGCAATGGCATCACCAACTGTGAGTTCTTTGCAGGAGACATGAAGGATGTGCTTTCCGCCGACTTCATCAAGAAGCATGGTCAGCCAGATGTCATCATCCTTGACCCTCCACGCGCAGGCATCCATCCCGATGTCGCAAAGGTCATCATGGATGCTGCTCCAGGCAGGATGGTCTATGTCAGCTGCAATCCGGCATCCCAGGCCAGGGACCTTGCAATCTTCAGCGAGAAGTATGAGATCACGGCCGTGCAGCCTGTGGACATGTTCCCGCACACGCAGCACGTCGAGAACGTCTGCGCCCTCCGCCTGAAGCAGCAGTAATCCCCTACTTCTTCAAGCGGAAGATAGCCACGTCACCATCCTCGATCGTGAACGAATTCACGCCCTTGGCAACCTTCACCAGCTTGCCCTCACGATCGACCATGCAGGCCTTGGTGTCAAACTCGACATCGAGAGTGATCGGAGCCTCAAGACTGCGGCTGACGACCACAAGATAGTTGAAACTCCCCTTCTCGAGAAGAGAAACGACAGCGCCTTCAGGACTGGTAGTCAATGCCTTGACATGAGCAGGCATCTCAGTCAAGGCAGGACATCCCGGAGGGACGGTCTCACCTGTGTGAGCGACACTGACAACCTTGGAACCAACGAAGACACCGGAACGAGCCTTGATCTCCTTGTTGACAGTCTGCACCTTGTAGTACTGGTCCGAACGCTGTCCATCATAGGTGATCGGAGCATCATGGTAGTGGAAGAAATCATCCGGGCCAGGAGTCCAGTAGGTGAAGTACTGAAGACCTGAGGCACCATAGGCAAGGTTCGTGTACATCTGCATCCTGATGCTTGCAAGAGTAGGCTCAGGATAGTTCCAGTGAGGGACAGACAGAGAGAATGCCCAGAAAGGCAGGCCAGCCTTCTCCGACTCCTCGGCGATGATCATGAGGTTCTCATACCACATCTGACGGACGCCATCGGTCGTGATAGGATAGTTGTCGAAAGAAACCATCGGAAGCTTGACCTCCTCGATGAACCTGCGGACATACTCCCTGTAGGAACAACCGAAAGCATTGGTATCCACATACGAAGGGAAAAGGTTCAGGTAGATCGGATGGGTGTCGTCAGCATCCTTGATCCTCTGAGCCCATGCCCCAAGTTCAGGGAATGCAGGCGGAAGCGGCTCATCACGAAGGAAATAGCCATAGAGAGCAGGATGATCCTTGATGAGGTTGACAGCACTGTCAGTCTGGTAGTACAGCTCGTTCGACATACCCATGACCTTGACCCCGACCTCCTCTGCAACATCCAGTGACTTCTGAAGGTCGCTCAGGTGATAGAAATGGGAGAAATTGATGTTGAAACCACACTCGGCAAGCTCCTGGTACCTCTCGACGGTGGTCTGGTCAGCAGGGATGCTGAACCATGACATGATCGGAATGTACTCCTCCGGAACCGAAGCCTCCTTGCAGGAAGGAAGCGCGACTGCAAGCGACGCAACAGCGGCAGCAGCCATTAAAAATCCACGTTTCATATTCATTGTCAATTACTTCTTCAACTGGAAGATGGCCACATCACCCTCCTCGACTGTGTAAGTGTTCTCCCCTTTCGCAACCTTGACAGCCTTGCCATCGCGATCGATCATGAAAGCCTTGGTGTCAAAGGCAACCTTGAGCTCGAAAGGCTTGTCAAGGGAGCGGTTGACGCAGACAAGGTACTTGACGCCACCATTCTCAAGGACAGAGACAACTGCACCATCAGCACCTGTGTCAAGCATGGTGACATGCTCAGGAAGTTCCTCAAGCCTCTTGCACTCAGGCGGAACTGTCTCACCGGTGTGCGCAAGGGAGACAAGCTTCGCACCCATGAATATTCCTGCGCGGGCCTGCAGCTCTTCATTCATGGCCTTTACGAGGTCGTAGGCCTGCGAACGCTTCTTGTCCTGGTTGATCGGAGCCTCGTGGAAGTTCCAGATCTCGGTGCCAGGATTCCAGTAGGTAAAGTACTGGAGGCCCTGCGCACCATAGGCAAGATTGGTGTACATCTGGATTCTCAGGCTGGCCATGGTCGGCTCCGGATAAGGATCATGGGCGGTGGAAAGTGCAAATGCCCAGAATGGAAGGCCTGCAGCGGTTGACTCATCGGCAACATCCTGCAGGTTGGCATACCACATCTGGCGTATGCCTTCAGTCGTGATAGGATAGAAATCGAACGAAACGAGCGGAAGCTTCACCTCATCGATGAACCTCTTGACATACTCCCTGTAGGAAGATGCACCGAGCATCTCGAGAGGAGCATAGTTCGGAAGAAGGTTAAGGTAGAGCATGTGGGAGTCGTCGGCAGCCTTGATCTTCTGAGCCCACTCGGCAAGGTAAGGGAAACCTGGGCATGCAGGCTCATCCCTGAGGAAGTAGCCATAGAGAGCAGGATGGTCCTTGACAAGGGCTACAGCGCTGTCGGTGGCACTTTCGAGCGCGGTACATGTAGCCATGACCTTCACTCCCACCTGCTGTGAGAGATCAAGGGCAGTCTTGAGATCCTCAAGGCTGTAGAGATGGGAAAAGTTGATGTTGAAACCGCAGTCTGCAAGTTCCTGATACCTTTCAAGGGTCGCATCCTCCGCCGGGATGCTGTACCATGCCATGATCGGAAGAGTAGCCGAGGGGACCTTGGCCTGATCGCATGAAGTCACTGATGTGACAAGAGCCAGCACCGCTGTGATGGCAGTTAATCTTTTGTTCATATGTGTCTGAATTGTAGTTTCCGTGGTGAACCTTACACAAATATACCATATAATTAGTATTAGTAAGCAAAAAATTGGTAAATTTGCTTACTAATGAAGAGAAGGAAATGATCATCCAGATACTGATACTCATCGCCGGGCTGGCACTTGTCGTCTTTGGAGCAGACATGCTGGTGGAAGGTTCGTCAAGCATCGCCAGGAAAGCCGGCCTGAGCGAATTCCTCATCGGAATGACCATTGTCGGCATCGGAACATCGCTTCCCGAACTGGTAGTGAGTCTCAACGGAGCCCTCCAGGGCAATGCAGACATCGCCATCGGCAATGTGATAGGTTCCAATCTTTTCAACGTCCTTCTCATCCTCGGCGTGACGGCAATCATCAGCCCGATCGGCATCAGCAGCGAGAATCTGCACAAGGACATCCCGCTCAACTTCATCGCATCGGTGCTTCTCGTAGCACTGGGAATGCACTGCACACTGTTCGGCATCGGAACCGAGGACTCCCTCTCCAAGGTCTCAGGTCTTATCTTCCTGACAGTCTTCATCTCCTATCTCGCCATCTCGATCAGGCAGGGCAAGGAAGAAGACAGCGGTGAGACGGAAGCGGACAGCCGCAAGGTCTGGGTTTCCATCGTGATGGTCCTCGCCGGACTGGCCGGCCTGATCTTCGGAGGTAGATTCTTCGTGGACTCGGCATGCGAGATCGCCAGGATGTCCGGAATGAGCGACAAGTTCATCGCTGTCACGATCCTCGCGGGAGGGACATCGCTGCCAGAACTCGTCACCTGCGTCGTCGCCGCCCTCAAGAAGAAGGACCAGCTTGCACTTGGGAATATTATCGGATCGAACATCTCCAACATATTCCTGATCCTGGGATGCTCCGCTGCCATGTTCCACAAGACACCTGGAGGTCCTTCAGGACTGACATTCTCAGGCATGACAGCCGTAGACCTTACCGTCTTCATCCTCAGCGGAGTTGTTCTCTGGACAAGTGCATTCACCGGCAAGTCGAAGGACAGGAGGACCATCGGCAAGTTCGACGGAATCAGCTTCCTTGCCATCGAGGCAATCTACATGTTCTTCCTCATCAGCAACCTGAATCAATAAACACGACAAGATATGAAGTTCAAACCAACGTCCTACAAGCTGATGAACATCAGCGACGGAAGAGTCTTCGAAGACGAAGGCTGGACACTGAACGACCCGCAGGCCAAGGAGCCTTCGCTCGTCAGAGCCATCTACGAGAACGAGAAGTTCACTCCACGCGAAGACCTCAAGGGTCTCTACCGCTACGCTGAATGGCTCCCGATCAACAGGACACTCAGACGCTCATGCGCTCCTGCCACCTACAAGAGCAAGGGCCTTGCCGAACTGCTCGGCATGGAAAACCTTTACATCACCGTCTCCGGCTATGTCCCGAAGCACGGAGTGAAGATGGAGACATGCTCATTCAAGGAAACCGAGGCCTTCTCGATCTGTGCCAGACTGCCGAAGAACAACAAGAAGATCCTCGTCGTCCAGTCTGCCGGCAACACGGCAAGGGCATTCGCCCGCGTCTGCTCGGACAACAACATTCCGATCGTCATCTGCATCCCTAACGACAACATCGGCGACCTCTGGTTCCTCAGGAAGCTCAAGCCATGCGTCAAGGTGATCGCAACCCCTAACGGCACAGACTACTACGATGCCATAGCCCTTGGCGAGAAACTCTGCAAGGACCCACGCTACATGGCAGAAGGTGGAGCAAAGAACGTCGCAAGAAGGGACGGAATGGGAACCACGGTACTCAGCGCAGTCGAGACCATCGGCAGGATTCCGGATGCCTACTTCCAGGCAGTCGGAAGCGGCACCGGTGCAATTGCGGCATGGGAGAACGCCCAGAGACTCGAGGCTGACGGACGCTTCGGCAAGAACGACATGAGAGTCTACTGCGTGCAGAATGCTCCTTTCACCCTCATGTACGATTCATGGAAGGCAGGTTCGCGCGAGCTCGTACCGATCACGGCAGACCAGTCCAGAAGGAATGCCGAAGTGATCCTGGCCAAGGTTCTCTCTAACAGAAAACCGCCGTACTCGATTGCCGGAGGCCTCTTTGACGTCCTCAAGGCATCCAACGGAGACTTCTTCAAAGTCACCAATGACGACATCGTCTACTGGCTCCTCCAGTTCGCAAACAAGGAAGGCTACGACATCTTCCCTGCGTCAGCTGCAACAGTGGCCTCGCTCAAGCAGGCTCTCGATGCAGGCATCGTCAAGAAGGACGAGACCGTCATGCTCAACATCACCGGCGCAGGAATGGTCAACGCCACCAGCAAGGGCTTCGAGAGAAAGACAGCAGATCTCATCCTCGGAACTGAACTCTCAGCCGAGGAAGTGATTGCCAGCGTCGACAAGCTGTTCAAGTAGGAATATCCAGATCCGGAACTGGATCAATCGATTCGGAGAGGTTCGCCCGCAGCGAGCCTCTCTTTTGATACTACAGGGTTGGCATAGATGCCCCTGAAGATCTTTCTGAGCTCGTCCCTGTCAAGCTTGCGCTCCACCTTGTCAAGCTGATGCTCGGTGTAGTGGGCAAACATCTCGACATCCTCCTTCGTGTAAAGGTCAGAGTACTTGGTGGTGTTGTTGACAAGGTCGTAGGCGATGTAGTTGGTCCTCCAGAGATGGTAGCCGGCAATGACCCTCTTGTCGACTGCATGCCTGATGGCCTGGTAACGATCATTCTTGTCGCACTTTGAAGCCATCTCGATCTCTTCAGCCGTGAGAGGGAGACCGATGTTGAGGTGGACGTCACCCTTCTTCTGCCTGATGCCGATTGCGATGCTGTGAAGGTCCTCGGTCTTGCTCTTGACGTACTTGGACGTCCTCGAGATCAGGATCTCGCGAGCCTTGCGGACATCGCATGGTTCAAACTCGTATGAGATGCTGAGAGGCACGATGTTGAGTTCCTGGAAATTCTCCTGGAAGGTCTTTGTGCCGCTCATGTCAAGCATCTTGAGGAGGCCCTGCTCAGTCGTGTCGATTCCATCCTTCGTACGTCCCTGCCTCTGTGCCAGCCAGATAGCGGATTTACCTGAAGTAATGGTTTCACGAATGTATCGGGAAAGGATCTGAGATGAGAGGTAGAGTTCCCTGGCTGAGATGCCACGGATGACCTTGATCATCCTGTTGGACCTGAGGAGGTGCTCGACAGTCTTGCTCTGCTTGATGAGATTGTCACCCACACAGATCTCGGTCATCGGGATTCCATTCCTGAAGAGCACGACCTGAGTAATGGCCGGATCAAGGATGATGTCCCTGTGGTTCGACATGAGAAGGTACTTTCCCTTCTGTCCCTTGAGGTAGCTGATACCATCATAGGAGAAATTGTGGACAGTCTGATCCATGCACGTGGTGACTGCACGGTTCATGACGATTTCCTGGAATTCATCGATGCTGTGGACACTCTTGAGTGCGTTCCTCAGATACGTTACCGGCTCATCCGGGAAAAGGTAACCTGAGATGGCAAGCACACCCGGGTGGTTGGCAACCTTGTTGAGCGCTTCAACCGCCTCGGCGTCGTTGTAAGGGCAGATGCTATCGAATTCTGATGTTTCAGCCATGATAAGGACTCTTTTATATTTTTACAAATATAAGCTTTTTTCCGATATACCTATTACTATAGGAGATTTTGCACATCCCGCCTGAACAGGACAGAAGAATCACCGTAGCTGAGGAAACGGTAGCCATTCCCGAGGGCATGGTCGTAGATTGTCCTCCAGTCTCCACCAACGAAAGCAGAGATCAGGAGGATCAGCGTGCTTTCCGGCTGATGGAAATTGGTGACAAGCACATCCACGAAACGGAACTTGAATCCAGGGACAATTATGATCCTTGTCCCGACCTTAAGCTCCTCGAGCGAGTTGCGCTCCAGGTAGGAGATGATCCCATCTATCGCCTCAGCCGGTGAATATGCGTACTCGCGGGAGTAAGGTGCCCACTGGTCGACGTCGGCAGGGCTGCCACCCTCGATGCAGCTGACGCCGACATAGTAGAGAGACTCAAGCGTGCGGACGGATGTCGTGCCTACTGCGATGAGCTTTCCCTCATTATCCCTGATCTTCTTCAGAAGCTCAAGGCTCACGACGAAAGGCTCCCTGTGCATCGGATGGTCTGCCACATCCTCGCTCTTGACAGGAAGGAAGGTACCGGCACCGACATGCAGGCAGACATTCTCGCGGTCGATGCCCTTCGAATCAATCTCGGAGAGTACAGCCTCCGTGAAATGAAGTCCGGCCGTCGGAGCGGCAACAGACCCCCTGGTCCTGGCATAGAGAGTCTGGTATCTTTCCAGGTCGATGGCCTCGGTATCCCTGTTGAGATACGGAGGGATCGGAACGGTTCCACAGATCTCCAGGACACGGGAGAATGGATTCTTGTCCTCCCACGTGAACTCCACGATTCCAGTCTGGCCGTCACGCTCGATGAGGACTGCCTTGAGTCCCATATTCACGACAGTCTCATCAGCTCCTGGATTGTAGAGTGAGAGCACGTCGTTCTTCCAGCGCTTGGCATTGCCGATGACACATTTCCAGCGGCATCTTCCGACAGAAGCGAAGGATGTCGCATATTCAGCAGGATCGACTGGCTCGAGGCAGAAGATCTCGATGTGCGCACCGCTTTCCCTCTGGAAATGAAGTCTGGCCGGAACGACCTTGGTGTTGTTGAAGACCATGATCGAGCCAGGAGGAAGAATGCCTGGAAGTTCTCTGAATATGTGGTCCTCGACCTTGCCATCCCTGTATCGGAGAAGCTTTGAGGAATCGCGTTCCGCAAGTGGATACTTGGCAATCCGCTCATCGGGGAGTGGATAATTGTAGTCTTCTATCTTTATTGAAGGTATCATCGCAATGTCCTTGAGAATTCAATTATTCAGCAAAGTTACTCCATGTACCGCAAATTTCAAATTCTCGCTGAAATTCACATTTGTTTACAAACCTGTTGATAAAATGTTCATTTCAGGGCTCTTTTCCATCGTTCCTTCCGTATACATTTGTAAATTACAGACTATTTATTGTAAACTTTGTACCATATTTAAATCAACTGCAATTTTGTAAAACAAGATTTAGTTATCATTGCTCAAACTGAATTATATCTACCAAATAATCAGATAGTTATCTACATCTAGCTAAAATTATTGTTCGGAAAAGGGAGTAAACTTGAGGCCCTGAAAGGGGCATGGGTTAAATATGAGCCATAATTCCATAGGTTATATCATTAATAATCAGTGGATAATATTATGTAGGCTAAAGTAAGTTTCAGCACTAATCCCCTACTGTTTTGGACGTTTTTCCAAATGTAACATGCAAACAAAAGTTGCCCAAACTGAAACAATTGATTATATTTGTAAACAAACAGACAGCAATGGAAAAACGCCTTCAACAATTTCTTTCAGCGGAGAACATCTCGCAGTCACAGTTCGCCGACAGCATAGGTGTTGCCAAGGCCAGCGTATCGCATATTCTCGCAGGCAGGAACAAGCCCGGATTCGACTTCATCGAGAACATGGCGCGCCGCTACCCTGACCTCAGCCTTGAATGGCTGATCAGCGGAAAAGGAAAGATGTACAAGTCTCTCGCCTCCTTCAAGGATCCTGCTGTCCCTGCAGCCGAGCCGGAAACCCCTTCCTCAGACTCTCTCTTCCCTGTAGACGAGCCTGTGGAAGACATGCCTGAATCATTCATGCCTGCCGAGCCGCAGCCGCAGCCGCAGCCGAAGGCGCGCATTTCCAAGATCCTCGTCTTCTACGATGACGGTACTTACAAGGAGCTTGAATAGCAATCTAAGCAGATATTTGCTACCTTTGTACCATGT
>JAGHSC010000033.1 GCA_018066065.1 Candidatus Cryptobacteroides faecihippi | reverse complement strand
GCTCCATTCTGCTTGTGAGGCCCTCCGAGCGGGCGTTTGTCCAGGAATCACCCTGTTATCCGTCCGCGGCAGCCTCAGCGGACGGCTTTGCCCTCTGATCCCGCTCGTCAGCCCTTCGGCGTACAGGTTTGCCCCTTGATTCTGCGTTTCCAGATTGCTGCGACGCTACTGCTGCGGGTAGAGAACCTTGACGGCTGCGGGAGCCATCTTGGTGTTGGAGTGACCAACGCCAGGGACGAACTCCAGCTCCCAGTTGAAGTCCAGACCGAGAGACTCAGCATCCCTGCGGCACCACTCGAAATAAGTCTTACCGCGTTCCAGACGATTGAGACCCTGCGCATCGGCAGCAGGAGAAATGTGAAGATTGTTGTTGTACCTCAAAGTGTCAGCCTCGCCCAGAAGCACGACCATGTCCTTGGCATAGAACGACTTCTTCTCATCAGCCGTCACCAAACCCATCGCACCGTAAGGCCATGCGACCGAATCCGTCGGGAAAGAGTACCAGCCAGGATTGGCAGCAACAGCCCTCCCCACATGCCTTGAACCACCAAGCATCATGAACCTGTGGACGAACTGCCCACCGGCGGAATGACCATAGATGTTGAAACGGTCCGCCTTGATCTCGGAATGATCCACGAAGTACTCGAAGATCCCATCGATCAGCTTGTAGACACGATCCTCACTCGCATTGAACGAACTGTCAGCAGCCATCACATTGCCCTGATGGTACAGGCTGACAGGGAACTGCTCCTTGTCGAACTCCGGCACGATCAGCACGAAGCCCAGACTGTCCGAAAACGCCTTCCAAGCCTTGAAGTAAGTGTCCGCATTGCGCCCGTCACCATGCATCACAAACTGCACGTCAGCCTTGCCCTTCACCCCCTCCGGAATGTTGTACCAGACATTCACAACCTTCCCATCGAACGGAGCAGGACACTGGAAAGCAACCGTCTGCGAAGAACGGTCAAACAGAATCTCTTTCCTGGAACAAGACGCCGTGGCAAAAACTGCGGCCACAGCAAGCACTGCCTGGGCAGCGAGCATGAATCTTTTGGTCATAATAAGGTAAACTTTTGAAAATCAAATTAATCCACAAGCGTGATCTTGACGCTTGCCAGGTCCTCGTCTGCAGAAGAACCACCCACCATCAGAGTGAAGTCACCCGGCTCAGCCTCCCATGCCTCGGAAGCCCCCCAGCATGACAGCATCCTCTCGGTGATATCGAAGGAAACCTTTTCAGTCTCCCCGGCAGCGATCCCAACCCTTCTGAAACCCTTCAGCTCCTTGACAGGACGAGTCACGGAACCATATTCATCCCTGATGTAGAGCTGGACAACCTCGGTCCCATCGACAGCCGACTCGTTGGCAACATCGACCACCAGACGCACAGGCAGATCCGAACGACTGACCCTGACAGCACCGTCGCCGGCAGAAACAGTCCCCTCGACGGAAGGAGAACCATAGGCGAAACTGCTGTAGCTCAGTCCGAAACCAAACGGCCAGAGAGCCCCGGTCTCGTTTGTCGCGAAGAGACGTGAATATTGTGAATGCTTGTGGTTGTACACTGTCTGCACCTGTCCCACGTTGCGAGGCACCGTGACAGGAAGCTTTGCGGAAGGGTTGACCTTGCCGGCCAGGATCTCGGCGAGGGCAAGACCGCCCATCTGACCCGGCTCCCAGGCATTGACGATCGCAGCGACATTCTCCTTTGCCCAGCCCACGCTGAGAGCCCTTCCGCTCATCAGCACGAGCACGACAGGCTTGCCGGTGGAAGCGACAGCCTCAAGCAGCTCCTCCTGCATCCCGGGAAGATCCAGATCATCCCTGTCGCAGTTCTCGCCGCAAGTCCTGCCGAATGCAGAGTATCTCTGGGAATTGTCACCGACCACCACGACACAGACATCTGCGGCAGCAGCCTTCCTGCGAGCCTCGGCGATGCCCTTCGCATCGACATTCATGATCTTTCCGCCGAAACAGAGAGTGTCGATGACAGTCCGAGGGAAGATCTCACGCAGGCCACCGAGGGCCGTGAAGACATCCTCATCCCTCTGAGGTGCAGCCCAGTCACCCAGGATGGTCTGGCTGTCGGCATTCGGGCCGACGACAAGCATCCTGCGAGGCTCTCCGAGAGGGAGAACTCCATCATTCTTCATCAGCACGATGCTCTCTCGTGCAGCCTCCAGGGCAGTCTGGCGATGCTCTGCAGCCCCATCGACCGTCGTCTTGACCTCCGGTACAGGATTCTCGAAGAGACCAAGCTCAAACTTCGCCTCGACAATCTTCCTGGCTGCCTCATCGATCCTCTTCTGAGGAATCCTGCCACTGCGCACGGCATCGACGATGGCCTCGAAATACTTGGCACCCTGCATGTGCATGTCGATGCCAGCCTCCACTGAAACCACGAAAGCCTCGGTGGAATCAGGGACCCAGTGATGCATTGCATGAAGCCTCTCGATGTCCATCCAGTCGCTGACCACGAACCCATCGAAGCCCAGCTCATCCCTGAGAAGGTCCTTGAGCAGCCATTCGTTACCATGGCAAGGGATTCCGTTGACCTCGTTGTGCGCTGCCATGACTGTTGCAACTCTGGCCTCCTTCTCGGCAGCCTCGAAAGGAGGAAGGTAGATTTCCCTGAGCTTTCTCTCGGAGATGTCCATCGGCGACGCATTGAGGCCCCCGAAAGGCTCTCCGCCTGCGATCAAGTGCTTGGCACAGGCGATGACATGACCGTCATGATAGTTGCAGTCGCGTCCCTGAAGACCCCAGATGACATGCTTGCCCATCTCCGAGGTGAGGAAGGCATCCTCTCCGAAAGTCTCGCCCATCCTGCCCCAGCGGGCATCCCTCGAAACATCAAGATTTGGCGCGAAAGTCCAGTACATGCCTGTCTGACGCATCTCAAGGCGGTTTCCTGACCGATCTTCTCCATGATCTCCGGATCGAATGAAGAAGCCATGTTTATGTTGGTAGGGTAGACGGTGCAGCCCTCATGAAGGGCGTTGCCGTGGATGGCGTCGATTCCGAAAAGGAGCGGAATCCCCAGACGGCTCTCGAGAGCCAGCTTCTGGAGCGCTGCAGCTTCCTTGGAAGTCATGACGTGGAGGAAGGAACCAACCTCGCCGCGCCTGACCTTGTCGGCCAGGTCCTTGTTGCCGAGGTTGTCGTCCGTGGCGTCGATGTTCTTGTAAGGAGAGCCCTGTCCCGGAGGCACGTAGCAAGGCGCCACGTACTGGCACATCTGCCCGACCTTCTCCTCGAGAGTCATCTGCTTCAGCAGGATGGAAGCCCTCCGCGATGCGCTGAGGGATGTGTCGTGGTAGTCCCCACCCGAGCATGATGCAAGGATGGCCAGGACGCACGCTCCCAGAAATGGATGTCTCATCTGACCTTATCTGATGTTGAGTGTAACCTTCTCATTGACAGCAACCTTGCCGATGCAAAGCTGGACCATGCCGTCTGAATATGTCAGTCCTCGCCCATGCTTCCGTTCACGGTCACCTCGGCTGGCTTGGAGGCAGCCTGGACCGCAAATGAATATTCCCTCTCGGCTGGCATGCCAGCGAAGCTGCCGCTTACCGGGTTGACGATGACCTCGACAGAGCCGTCCTTCTCGTGGCACTCGAAGAGAGTGGAGGCGATGGCGCCCTTCTCGAAATCATAGGTCTCTCCGTCGTCGTCCAGCATGGTGCACTGCGAGTCTCCGTGAGGGTAGACCTTCAGGATGATCCTGTCGAAAGGCCTTGCTCCGAGGTACTCGACGTCAGGCTGGGTTGGGATGATGGCGCCTTCGCGGATGAAGAGGAGGCCTGCGCGTGTGGCAGGGTACTCGCGGGTGAAGGTCTCGCCCTTGCTGACGATCTTCTCACCGGTCCACGCATCTGTCCAGGTTCCCTTAGGGAGATAGATCTCGTTTGTGAATATTCCCACGCAGAAGCTGTCTCCGAACATGTACTGGTAGGTCATGTCGTCGCAGTTGCGGTCGTCCGGGAATGTCAGAGGCATGGAGCGGACGATAGGCATGCCGTTTCTGGATGCCTCTAGCGCCATCGAGTAGATGTAAGGTGCGAGCGAGTATCTTAGCTTGACGTAGAACCTGTAGATGTCCTGCTCCTCCTTTGCATAGTAGAAAGGCTGCATCATGGAGAACCAGCTGTTGATCTGGGTCCAAGGGAGGAAGAGGCCGAAGTGGAGGCTCGGCATCTCAAGGTCGCGAGGGACGCTCATGACGTCGCAGGAGGTGTTGAGGAAGCCGCTCATTCCGAGGTTCAGCTGGTCGTAGAGGGCTGTCTTGCCGCCACCGTTGTCACCTGATGTGGATGCGCCCCAGTGCTGTGTGCCTGACCATCCGCCGCAGTAGTGGTGCCATGTACGCTTGTTGTTGTACCTGCGTCCGAGCTCGGCCATCTGCTTTGGCAGGAGCACCTGGTTGAGGTTGTGCATCTCCTTGTCGGTGCGGCCGTTGTGGTAGTCCCACCTGAGGTGGTTGTCGATCGTGCGGGCAGGGTCGAGCTTGAAGCCCTCGACACCCATGTCCATGAATGTCGTGAGGTGGTCCATCCAGTGCTCCTTGCCGGAAACCTCCCTGCCTTCGCGCTCGGCGATGATGTCCTCTTCCTGGATGCTGAGGTCATACTCCTCGCAGAGCCACAGGCCGAGGTGGTAGCCCATCGAGCGGAGCTTTCCGACGAAGAGGCGGTGGTGGAGCTGCTTCGGGTACTTGTCCTGAACCCAGTATGGCTCAGGTGAGAACCTGTCGTAGTTCCACTTCTTCTGGGTTGAGAAGTCGTAGCGCTTCTCCATCCACTGAGGCTCGAGCCAGAACACGTCGCACGGGACATCTATCTGCCTGAAGTTGAATGCGTCGCTGAGGATGTCGAACTGCTCTTCCCTCATGTTCGGGCCGAAGCAGAGACCGTAGGCCCACTTAGGGAGCACATAGGTACGCCCGGTGATGAGTGTATATTCATTGAGCACTGCAGGCATGTCCTTGCCCATCATGAGGTAGAAATCAGCCTCTGCGGACATGTCCATGATGTTGAACCTGTCCTTCTTGATCGTGCCGAGGTCGAAGAAGCTCTTGCTGGTGAGGTTGTCGTAGATTCCCCATCCGCGCGAGCTCATCATGAAAGGCATCGGGATCTCGGTGTGCAGGTAGGTGGTCCACATTCTGAGAAGCTCGCCCCTGTGCTGGATGTGGTCGCGGCTGGTGCTTCCTCCGCCGTAGAATCTCTCTCCGTCCTCCATGCTGAGGGTGACGACGTCGCTGTGGTCAGCTGCAGGCACTTCGCTGTTGTCGACCTCTCCGAACTTTCCGGTGTCGGCACCGATGATGCCGCCGCCGTTGTTGGCAACCTGAAGGTCGGCATACTTGTCATTGACGATCTCCCTCATCTTCTGGGTGAAGCTGTCCTCCTTCGGAAGG
>JAGHSC010000008.1 GCA_018066065.1 Candidatus Cryptobacteroides faecihippi | reverse complement strand
GCCGGTGCCTTCTGCCTTCCACTTGTCGATGAGGGCAGGGATGAAGTAGATGCCCGGCTCGTCGGTGATGACATTGCCCGGAACGCGCCTGCGGGCCATCCTGAGGCTTTCCAGGCCGAGCTGGGTCGAGCGTGTCTGGTCAGGGTCGTAGCCCACGAGATTCTCGCCGAGGTCTTCCAAGTCGTGCACGTCCAGGCCCATGTTGTGGCCGAGTCCGTGAGGCTGGAAGAGGCCTGCGATGCCGAGGTTGACCATCTCGTCCACATCACCGCGGACGAGGTCGAGCTCCTTGAGCTGCTCGAGCATGAGCCTGGCTGTGGCGAGGTGGACTTCCCTGTAGGTGATGCCCGGCCTCGTGAGCTGGAACGCAAGTTCGTTGGCATTGCAGACGATCTGGTAGATCTCCCTCTGCTTCGTGGTGAACTTTCCGCCGGTAGGGAGGGTCCTGGTGAAGTCGGAAGCGTAGTGCATGTTGTTCTCTGCCCCGGCGTCGATGACCATCAGCTTTCCGTCCTCGATGACCTTGTCATGGAGGTGGTTGTGGAGTGTCTCTCCGTGCTGCGTGAGGATGGTAGGGAAGGAGACGCCCCAGCCCTTGCTGAGCGTCACACCCTCCATGATGCCGACGACTTCCTGCTCGATCCTGCCGACCTTGACGTTGTTCCTGGCGATGGTGTGCATCTCCTGGCCGAGAGCACCTGCATCGTCAAGCTGCTCGATCTCGCAGGCTTCCTTGACGAGCCTCATCGCGATCACAGCCTTCGTCAGGTCGAGGGACGCATATTCCTTCACCTGGGCGTCGGCGATGCCCAGGAGGGAGGCAATCTTCATGGTGTTGTACCAGCGGGTAGGAGGGAGGAAATGGACCTTCCTGCCCTGGGAGAGAGCCTTTGCGACCGCTGCGTCGAGGGCTCCGTAAGGTGCTGAGCTGCTGACTCCCACCTCTGCTGCGAGGGATGAGATCGATGGCTGCGGGCCCATCCAGATGATGTCGCCGATCTCCACATCGTCTGCGTAGACGGTCTCGCCCGCAGTGTCCAGGTCGATGATGGCTGCGTAGCGCGGATTGTCAAGCCCGAAGTAGTAGAGCCATGATGAATCCTGACGGAACTTGTAGGCATTGTCCCTGTACTGGGCAGCCGATTCGATGTTTCCTACGAAGAGGGCGATGCCCCTTTCTCCCTGTGGCGCTGTCAGGGCCATCTTCTCGATGAGAGTCCTGCGCCTTGCGATGTAAACTTCCTTGGCGAACATTTGTCTGTCTTTTTTCAGGCTGTTGGAGCCTGTCTTCACAAAGATAGTAAAAATACGCTCTTTGTCGCCCTGCTCCATTGACAAATGGGCTTTTATTCCTATTTTTGTGTGATACTGAAACAGATAACAAAATCAATATGAAACTTAAGAGCATTTCATTGATCCTCGGTGCAGCTGCAATCGCTGCATCAGTGACAACCAGCTGTGCCCCTAAGGCCAACAAGCTGACAGCCAGTGAGAAGGCTGACGGATGGCAGCTTCTCTTCGATGGCGAGACCCTCAATGGTTGGAGAGACTTCAACGGTGACTCACTCACCGGACCTTGGACCGTCGTCGACGGAACCATCCAGGCAGAAGGCAACGGCAACGACGCCAACGGCTACATCGTCACCGAAAAGGAATATGCAAACTTCGACCTGAAGTGGGAATGGAAGATCAGCAAGGGCGGCAACAGCGGCATGATGTACCATGTCGTCGAGCGTCCGGGCTTCGATGTCCCTTACATCACTGGACCTGAGTACCAGCTCATCGACGATGAGAACTATGCCGAGATGAACGGTGGCTACCAGCTCGAGCCTTGGCAGCGCTGCGCAGTCGACTATGCAATGTACCTTCCTGATTTCGAGACCCGTGACCTCAAGCCTTACGGCGAGTGGAATGAGTCGGAGATCATCTTCGACAACGGTCATGTCACCTACCTCCTCAACGGCAAGGTGACCGTCGAGTTCGACGCATGGAGCGAGGACTGGTTCGCACGCAAGGCAGCCGGCAAGTGGGCTGACTGCACAGAGTACGGCATGTCCCACAAGGGTCACATCTGCCACCAGGACCATGGCTACCCTGCATGGTTCCGCAACGTCAAGATCAAGGAACTCCCTGCACCTGCTCCTGTCGAGAAGGATCTCTTCAACGGCAAGGATCTCACCGGCTGGATCGTCTACGGTACCGACCCATGGTACGTCGACGAGGAAGGCTGCCTGGTCTGCGAGAGCGGCGAGGACAACACCTACGGCTACTTCGGAACAGCCGAGTACTACGATGACTTCGACCTCACCCTCGAGTTCCTCCAGGAGTCTGCAGGCAACTCAGGTGTCTTCATCCGTTCAGTCGTCCCTCATGACGTGACCGTCAGCGGATGGCAGGTCGAGGTTGCTCCTCCAGGATGCGACACCGGCGGTGTCTACGAGTCCTACGGCCGCGGCTGGCTCTACCAGATCCCTGACGAGAAGGAGAACATCCTCAAGTACGGTGAGTGGAACACGATGAGGATCCGCCTCGAGGGCGACCATCTCCAGTCTTGGCTCAATGGTGAGCCTATGACCGACCTCCAGGACGAGAAGATCGGCAAGGGACAGGGAAGAATCTGTCTGCAGATCCACGACGGAGGCGGCATCAAGGTCCGCTGGAGAAACATCCACATCCAGACTCTTTAAATGAATCACAGCAAGGTCGGCCGGTATTCCGGTCGACCTTGTAAGTTGTAACAACAATCTTCCAAATGATCAGAAAACTGTTACTGGCTGTCCTCCTTCTGACATTCTGCCAGCTTGCATCGGCCCAGAAGGTGGCCTTTTCCACAAATGTCGTGGACTGGGCCTACCTAGGCACCACCAATCTCGAGGCCGGTGTGGGTGTGTCCCAGCATCTCTCGCTGGTTGGAGGTGGAAAGCTGAATCTCTGGTCCTTCGACAGCCAGAAGCGTGACGCCGTTGTCCAGGACAAGCGTCAGAGGGGGTACGTGGGCGTGAAGTACTGGCCATGGTACGTCTACTCCGGATGGTGGGGAGGCTTCAAGGGACAGTACGAGAAGAGGTACTCCTCAGGTGTCTGGAGGCCTGCTCTCGAGGAGAGCACGGCTGTCGGCGGAGTCCTTTCCGCCGGCTATGCCATCATGCTCCACAAGCATTTCAACATCGACTTCGGCGCCGGAATCTTCGGTGGCCGCTACATCGACTACACCCTTTACCGCTGCCCGGACTGCACCGTCATCCGCCAGCAGGGTCCGAGGAACTTCCTCCGTCTCGATGATGTCATGGTAACCGTCAGTCTGATTTTCTAGGAACATGAAACTGCGAAGAACATTATCTGCAATCATCCTGGGTGCGATGCTAGCCTTCCATGGATGCAACATCCCGGATGACATCATCGCGATCCACAAGGAACTGGACGCTCTTGGCGAGGAGGACAAGGAAATTGCCACGAGAATCAAGGTGGTCAGGGAGTCCATCAACGCTCTCCAGGCCATCGTCGACGTGCTCCAGAGCGGCTACTACATCAAGTCTGTCATTCCTTTCACGGACGAAGATGGCCGCACCGGCAACATCTGCTCTTTCACCAACGGTGGCGAGATCCGTGTCTATGACGGTGTCGATGCCAGCGATGGATCAGTCCCTCGAATCGGAGCCCAGCAGGAGCCGAACGGAATCTGGTACTGGACAATCGATGGTTCCTTGATTTATGATGACATGGGGGCTCTTATTCCTATCTCAAACAAGCCGGGCAGCGGTGAGACCATCAAGGAGCCTGATGACATGATTCCTCAGCTTACTATCCAAGGAGGCTACTGGTTCATCTCATTCGATTATGGCGCTTCCTGGAAACAGCTTGGACAGGCCTCCGGAAAGGATGGCTTGGATGGCGAGGATGCTCCGGACAAGATTCTTTCCATCGATCAGACGTCACCGGATTTCCTTGCCTTTGTCCTTATGGACGGAACGACACTCTCAGTACCATACTACAAGGAGATCAGAATCCATTTCGACATGGATGACATGGACATTCCGATCGGCGAGCGCGAGACCATAAGGATTGACTATTCATTGACCGCTGCCGATGATGGAACCTATGTTTCTGTCTCTACCGATGGGTTCTACACAGCCGTAAGCAAGCAGACTTCCGAGCTGGAAGGTTACATCCTGGTTACTTGCCCCAGAGGCTATTCAGATGGTTTCATCAATGTCGTAGTCTACACCAAGACAGGTATTTCCGACATGAAGGTGATCAATTTCTGCGAGAAGAGGATGTCTTTCTCAGAGGGCTGTGAGTTCGACGTTCCGATCGAAGGTGGAACAGTCAGAGTTCCATTCGTGACCAACTTCGACTTCAGGGTAGAGGTGGATTCCAAGTCAGATGACTGGCTTGCCGTGAATGACACGAGAGCTGCCGTCGAGAAATCCGGTGAAATAGCAATCACGGCACTTGAGAACAAGGGCATGGCTCGTTCCGGCATCGTGTATGTCTATTCAGACAATGGTGTGGAGCCGTTCGCCTCGATAATCATCGATCAGGAGTCTCCGAACTGCAAGGCAGACAATGGAAGCTACGTCATCTCCTACGAGGGTGGCACCGTCTTGTCGAACATTACGACAAAGCTGGGCGTCAGCCTTGACATACCTTCCGATGGCTGGGTACGAGGTGAGGTCATCGACAGGGGAAACAATGAATATGTCGCCGCGTTCACCGTGGATCCAAATCCTGGCAATGAGCCACGCGAGATGATCATCATGGTCAACTCCAAGAGCGGCAAGACCCCTCTCACCAAGATCCTTCTGGTCCAGCGAGGCAGGAACAACGACCTTGAGATGGCGATGATCTTCATCGTCAATCCAAACTACTCGAATGACTTTACTGCTTTTCTGCCGATAGATGTCGACTCGCATTATAAATGGTTCGGCAAGTCGATACCTTCGGATCTGGACTGTTTTATCGACTGGGGAGATGGCACACCTGGCGAGCACATCTCAGTGTCGGACAAGAGGTGGGAACTTCCTGAGGATCAGAGAGCTATCCGACACCATTATGAGGGCCTCGAGGTTGGAAGGAAATTCGAGGTTGTGGTGACCGGAACGGTGCCGAGCCTTGATGCCAGAAACATCCCGAAGTCATTCAGATCTTCGGTCACGGAAGTCAGACAGTGGGGCAAGCTTGGTCTCAGGAACATGGATTATGCATTTGAAGGTTTCATCGGTCTCGAGACTCTTCATCCTGATGAAACCGGTGCGTTTGCGGAAGTTTCATCGTTTATCAATGCATTCCATGACTGTCCGAGACTCAAGACAGTGTCAGAGCATCTTTTCGACTATGCTGCGAAAGCGACTGACTTTGGAGGCCTGTTCAATAATTGTCAGTCTTTGGCAGTGATTCCTGAGAGATTGTTTTCAAATTGTTCAAGTGCTCTCTCGTTCTCTACTGCTTTCAGAGACTGCAAGGCTTTGGCAAGTATTCCAGAGAATCTCTTTGCCGGTTGTACGCTTGTCACGGACATGAGTCAGGTGTTTACCAATTGCTTCTCGGTTGTTTCCATCCCTGAAGGTCTGTTTAAGTGTTGTCCAAAGATATGGAATTGTGATTCTGCCTTTAAGGGATGCCGCAGTGTTCGAGAAATCCCTGCCAAGCTTTTTGAGAACAACGGGGAGATCAGGACTTTCGCTCAGACTTTTGAGGGCCTTGCCATCGCCAAACTTCCAGAACATCTGTTTGACAATTGCCCTAACGTACAGAGTTTCAATGGAACATTCTTGTCGTGCAGGCTTCTTGAAAAGGTCCCTTACTCTGTCTTCGATAATCAGAGGAAGGTTCTGTCGTTCGAGAGCACCTTCCGTGAATGTGCTCTTTGGAAAGAGTCTCCATACACGATACTCTCAGACGGGACGAAGGTCCATCTCTATGAAAGGAAGGACCATCCAGACGATTTCGTCACTCCTATTGATTACACATCCTGTTTCCGAGATAATAATAATCTTCCTGATTGGGACAGCATCCCAGAGGCCTGGCGTGAAGGATATTGATAATCTGACCGAAACTGATTATGAACAAGATGAATATGAAAAGATACATCACAATAGCAATCTTTGCGCTTGCCTTGATCCTGGCAGGCTGCAAGGAAATCCAGAAAGAAATCGATGAGCTCTACAATGAGGTCGAAGAACTAAAAAAGACTGATGCCGAGTTCAAGCGTCAGCTGGACGGGTTCAACAATTCTCTTACGAGTCTCCAGACCATTATTGCCGCACTCCAGTCCGGTTCTTACATCAAGAGTATGATGCCTCTGATGGAGGACAGCAGGCAGGTCGGCTACATCTTTACCCTCAGCAGTGGAGAGACGTTCACTGTACGCGATGGAAAGGACGGAAAGGATGGCTACATGCCGATGGTTGGAGTAAAATGCGATGATCATGGCAACTACTGGTGGACTCTTGACGAGGAATTCCTCCTCGATGCTTCAGGCAACAAGGTCAAGGCAGATGGTGTCGTGCCACAGTTCGACATTGTGGACGGATTCTGGAACGTGTCCTATGACAACGGAAAGACATGGGTCGAGATCGGCAAGGCCAACGGCACAGATGGCGCCGACGGAAAGAATGGAGACAGTCTCTTCAGCGAGATCGAGTACACTGAAGGAGCCAATGTCGTGAAGTTCATCCTGGCAGATGGTACTCCGATTATCCTTCCTTGCTTCCAGGCGATATCAATATCCTTCAATGTCGAGGACAACACGACCAGCATCGCTGCAGGAGAGACCATCAAGGTGGACTACACCTTGTCTTACGGAGATGAAAGGACGGTTGTGACTGCTTCTACCGACGGAAACTTCATCGCGAAGGTTATCAAGAAGAATGATGTCTCTGGAACCATCGTGATCACCTGTCCGGGACTTTACATGGATGGCTATGTCAATGTGATGGCTTTCGATGGAGTGGGTTATTCTTCAGTGGCTGTCATCAACTTCTTCGAGAAGGAGATGTCCTTCAGCAGCGACCTCAATTACAATGTCGACACGGAAGCCGGGAGGATCAGCATACCTGTCCGCTATAATTTCGAGTATTATGTTGAGGTTGAGGGAGATGCCAAGGAGTGGATAAAGCTTGATGAGAAGACAAAGTCTTCTTGCGAGGAAGGAGAGATCGCTTTCACATATTCAGAGAACACCGGTTCTGCGAGGACAGGTGTCATCAGCATCTATCCTGTCAACACCGTCAACGCTCCATATGCAAAGATTACGGTCAATCAGAGAGCTGCCTATTTCGATTTCATTGAAGGAAGCACTTCTGTAGTGGCTTCTTCTGAGGGCGGTACGATGGAAAGAATCAGGATTCAGTCTTCCCGCGGGTTGATGGCATCATCAGATGCTGCTTGGGCTCAGAGTTCGATGACAGAGACGGAGACTCACGTCTGGTCCCTTATCATCAACGTCAGCAGGAATGATACAGGCCTGAAGCGTCAGTGCCAGATTCCTATCTATGCTGAAGACGACAAGTCCGTGCTTGCAACGATCAACGTTTTCCAGATGGATGAGGGCGGAAACGACAAGCTTGATCTTGTCTTTGAGGTAAGAGTCGGTGAAATGAATGATTTCACAGCTTTTCTTCCGGTAGGTAGGATGGATGGATCTGAATTCCAGATCG
>JAGHSC010000150.1 GCA_018066065.1 Candidatus Cryptobacteroides faecihippi | reverse complement strand
CAACCGCGCATCTCTGTGATCGATCCTCCAAGGAATGCCACGGTGGCTTTCCTGTCCACTGTCATCGCCTTCATCGCATTGTCCAGGCTGCCTCTGAGGTGGATGTGCTGCATGTCCTCGTAGCCCGTGGAGTATCTGGTCAGGAAGTCCACGACTGGTTCCGGATCCTCCAGGCTGTGAGGGTGATGGTCGCAGTCCGGCTTCAGTATCTGCTCGATGATGCCTCCCATCTCCTGGTAGGCCTTCCTCACCTTCTTCATGTTCTGGTCGTAGGGAACTGTCCTGTCCACTGCACCGCAGACCGTCATGACAGGGATCCCTGCCTCCGCGATCCTTGGGAGGTGCTGGATCGCGTTCCCCCTGAAATCGCTGTCTACCTCCTCGTCCTTCACGCCCCATTCCTCAAGGAAGTCGTTCCAGAGCTGGCCGCTTTCCCTGCCCGGCCATGAGGTGATGTCGCAGACCGGTGCGTCAGCGTAGATTGCGGCGACCGTTTCCGGGTAGGCATCCGCCCATGCGAACGCAAAGTACCCGCCGCGGCTGAATCCTTCGACCACGACCTTCTCTGCGAGCCCTGCGTCCACCATCGCATTGTAGAATGACTTCGAAGTCCTGACCGAGCGCGGACTGCCGTACAGATGCGTCACGTCGTAGTAGGCGAGGTACCAGCCTTTCTGGAGCAGGGCCTCGTCGACTGAAGGGAAGGCTCCGAGGAATGCAGGCCTCCAGATCCAAGGGTTTCCTGGAGCGGGCTTCTCGGGGATGACAAGCGCAGCCTCGCGCCCTTCCACCTGGAATTCCAGCTTCACATGGTTTGAATATTCACCCTTCGCAGGCTTGAACCTTGAAAGGTTCTCCTCGATTGTTCCCTGGGCCGATGCCAGAAGGCATGATGCGGCGATTATCGTGAGCGAAAGCAGAATCTTCTTCATGACTGTGTCTTTGTGGTGAGGTGCAAATATAATAAATATGAAGGTCCGAGCATAAAAATACATTTGTTACACAACGGGTGTTGTTTATTTGGGGCGATTATGCTTATATTTGTGGAAAATCTTGTAGCAAATCGACATCAACAGCGTCTAAACTATAAACGGAAAAATTGAAAAGGCAATGAAACAGACATTATTATCACTCATTTCCCTGCTGGTGGCAGCATTCTCTCTGACTGCGCAGCAGAGCCAGCCTGTCCCGGTCGACCCAGCACTCAGGATCGGCCATCTGGATAATGGAATCACTTACTACGTCCGCAGGAATGCCGAGCCTGCAGGCCAGGCGAACTTCTACATCGCTCAGAAGGTCGGGTCCATCCTTGAAGAGGAGGAGCAGCGCGGACTTGCCCATTTCCTTGAGCACATGTGCTTCAACGGTACAGAGCATTTCCCTGGAAACGGAGTCATCAGGTACTGCGAGAGCATCGGCGTGAGGTTCGGAGAGAACCTCAATGCCTACACCAGCATCGACGAGACCGTCTACAACATCGACAACGTCCCTGTCGCCACCGTGCCTTCCGCAGTCGATTCCTGCCTGTGGATCCTTCACGACTGGGCCGACGGCCTTCTCCTCACCGACGATGACATCGACCATGAGCGCGGAGTCATCCACGAGGAGTGGCGTAGCCGCGCCAATGCCCAGATCCGACTTCTGGAGAAGATTCTCCCGGTCATCTATCCTGACGGAAACCGCTACGGACATCGAATGCCGATCGGTCTCATGTCGGTCGTCGACAACTTCCCTTACGAGGCCCTTCGTACTTACTATGAAAAATGGTATCGCCCTGACCTTCAGGCAATCATCGTCGTCGGAGACATCGACGTGGATGCAATCGAGGGCAAGATCCGCGACATCTTCGGAACAATCGCCAAGCCGGTTGACCCTGCGGAGCGCGTCTATTTCCAGATTCCTGACAACCAGGAACCTATCGTCAGCCTCGCCCAGGACAAGGAGCAGCCGTATGCCCTTACCTATGTCTTCTGCAAGCATGCCCCTTATCCTGTGGAGATGCGCGGCGACATCAACTACTATCTCTATGAATATGCTCTCAGGGCAGCTTCCACCATGGTCAATGCCAGACTCGAGGAAATGCTCCAGAGTCCTGAGCCACCATTCATGGGAGCTTCGGTCGAGGACGGCGAGTACCTCTTTGCCAGGACCGAGCACGCCTGGAGCGGCCAGGTCGTCTCTTCCGCTGAAGATCTCACCAAGGCAGTGACCACCCTCTACCGCGAGATGCTCCGCGCCACGAGATGCGGCTTCACGGAGTCTGAATATGAGCGTGCGAAGGCTCAGATCCTTTCCGAGACCGAGTCTGCCTACAATGCACGTGACAAGAAGAAGAGCGCAGACTTCTGCAAGGAGTATGTCCGCCACTTCATCGACTGCGAGCCTGTCCCTGGTGCCGAGAATGAACTCGCCCTTGTCCAGCAGCTCACATCCTACGTTTCAGTCGACATCATCAACCAGATCATGAAGAGCCTGATCGACGAGGGAAGCAACCTCGCGATGTTCTCGATGCTCCCGGAGAAGGATGGCGTTACCTATCCTTCCGATGGGCAGATGGCCGCTGCCCTTGAAGCAGTCAGGGCCGAGGAAATCGCGCCTTATGTCGACGAGGTCTCGGACGAACCTCTCATGGCAGAGCTTCCGAAGGCCGGAAAGGTTGTCAAGTCAGAGGCATCAAAGCTTGGCTACACCAAGTATACCCTCTCAAACGGTGCCACCGTCTACTTCCGCCAAACCGACTTCAATGCAGACGAGATCCTCATGACGGCTTCCAGCCGTGGAGGAAGCTCACTCTACCCTGAACGCATGATGCCTGATCTCAAGGTCATCAACGATGTCATGAACGTTGGCGGTGTCGGAAACTTCAGCGTCCCGGAACTCAAGAAAGTCCTCGCCGGAAAGAAGATCTCTGTCAATGCCAGGGTCACGACTTTCGAGGAAAGAGTCGATGCTTCATCCACTCCCAAGGACCTCGAGACCATGTTCCAGCTGAACTATCTGACATTCACATCCATGCGCAAGGACCAGGATGCCTTCGACTCATGGCTCAACCGTGAGAAGGCAGCTGTCGCAAACCGCGAATCCAATCCGATGTCCGAGCTTCAGGACAGCCTTATGGCTACGATCTACAACAATGCAGCCCGCGTGAAGGCCGTCTGTACCAAGGACCTTGAGGCCATCGACTACGACAGGGTCCTCAAGATCGCCGGGGAACGCTTCGCCAATGCCTCAGACTTTGTCTTCATCATCACCGGTGCCGTCTCCGAGGAAGTCCTTCTCCCTCTCGTGGAGCAGTACATCGCCTCACTCCCATCCACCGGAAGGAAGGAGAAGGCCAATCTGAAGACCCTCGACTACAGGACCGGTCCAAAGGGCAACATCTTCGAAAGGAAGATGGAGGTCCCGATGGTGACCAACTTCTTCTTCGACAGCGGAAAGGTCAAGTACAACCTCAGGAACAAGCTCTCCTTCGACCTCGCTCTCAATGCACTTAGCGTCGTTCTCCTGGAAGAGATCCGCGAGAAGGAAGGCGGCACCTATGGAATCGGTGCCTACGGTGACCTTGAGGGCACTCCTGCACCTCGTCAGTATGCGACCATGCAGATTGCCTACCAGACCGACCCTGAAAGATATGGCTACCTCAATGGCCGTGTCCGCGAGATTGTCGCGAAGTTTGCCGCCGAAGGCCCTTCAGAGGAAAACCTTGCAAAGGGCAAGGAATTCTTCCTGAAGAAGCACAGGGAGAATCTCAGCGAGAACTCCTACTGGGGAGGTTGCCTCGAGAGCTATCTTGCGACAGGAGTGGACCTTACCTGCGACTTCGATGAGACCCTGAACGGAATCTCTGCCGAAGATGCCCGCAAGGCTGTCGCTTCCATGCTGAAGCAGGCTAATCACTCCGAGGTCATCATGGTCGGTGTCGGAAACAACGCACAGTAGCCATGCCGCATCTACTTCTGGAAAGAATGGTCGCCCACACCGACCCGGCACAGGTCGATGGCCTTTCCCGCTTCTTCAAGTGCGGGCCAGGCCAGTATGGAGAGGGCGACAGGTTCCTTGGAATCAAAGTTCCGGTCACACGTGAAGTGGTGAAAGCCTCCTGGGCTTCCACCACTTTCGATGACCTTGAGGAATGCATCTCAAGCGACTTCCATGAGATCCGTCTCGCCGCCCTTCTGACTCTCGTCGAGATCTTCCGACACGCGCGCAAGGATCCTGAAACCCGCCGCAGGTGCATCGACTTCTACCTCTCGCACACTGAATATGTGAACAACTGGGACCTTGTCGACCTCAGCTGCTACCCTCTGCTTGGAGAGTGGCTGAAGGACAAGGACAGGACCTTGCTGTATGACCTTGCCCGCTCCGGGAAGACCATCTGGGAGCAGCGCATCGGCATTGTCAGCACCATGCAGCTTATCCGCGCCGGAGAGCTGGATGACACTTACGCCATCGCAGACATCTTCCTCGCCAAGCCGAAGCCACTGCACGACCTGCTTCAGAAGGCAGTGGGATGGCTTCTCCGCGAGGCAGGGAAGCGTGACACAGGGCGCCTGAAGGCATGGCTTGCCCCACGGGTCTGCTCTATGCCGCGCACGATGCTCCGCTACGCGATCGAGAAGTTCCCTGAAGACGAACGCAGGGCCTTCTTGATGAAATATCGTTGTGATTATTAGGAATAATTGTCTATATTTGGTCAAACAGTTTAACTAATAATTAATTGAAATCTTATGGGACTTCTTGGTAACATCCTCTCCGATGCCATTTCCAGCGGCGTGAAAAAGGGCATCGGCAATGCTGTAGGCAAGGCTGTGGAAAAGGTCGTAAAGCCTACTGTTGACAATCTCGCTGAGAAATCGGCAGAACACATCAATGCCACTGCAGAGAGTCTGGAAAAAAGTGCATCTGAACTTCGCCAGGCTTCGGCCGGGACAGATTCGTCTTCTTCAAGCCTTGAGAGTGCCTTCGGCGGATTGAAATCACGTCTTGAAGGTTATGCTACCGAGATTTCCAAGAACATGAAGGTCTGCCCTGAGTGCGGCGAGGCATGCAGCATGGACAAGCAGTTCTGCCCATCCTGTGGAGCAAAGCTTCCTGAAGAGAGCGCTGCTGCGGGCTACACTTGCAAGGCATGTGGCCATGTGAACGCCCCAGGCTCCAAGCACTGCGGGAAGTGTGGTGCTGTCCTTCCTGCAGCAGAGGCTGAGGTGGCAAGGCAGAAGGCTGCCGACGATGCAGTCCTCGCAATGTTCGCCGAGAAGCTTCCTCAGTACCCGGTGTGGTCCGTCGGAGGCCATGATTTCGGAATGAGCGACAATGGCCAGCAGTACGGCCATACCATCTGGGCACTTTCCCTCGAAGGAAAGGAGTCCCTGCTCGAGGCTTATGCAGCCATTCTCAAGGACGCCGGATTCGAGCATTCCAGCAACCCTTGCCACAATGTCTACCACAAGGTGATCGGCAGCGAGTGCTTTGTATGTGACATGGTCGACGCATGGTGCGATGGAAGCATCAGCCTCAATTTCTATGTCGACAACTCATTGATCAAGAAGGATCAGCCGTCCCAGTCCGAGACCATCGATGTCGCCGGCCTTGCGAAGGGTCTTTTCAAGAAGCTCTTCTAGGCGGCCGTGTCTCTGGATGTGGAGCTCGTTTCGATAGTAGTAATACTTGTCTTCTGCAGCATCCTGCTGGTGCTGCTTGATGCCGCAGTGTCCGGGATCCTTTCCCTGACTCTTGGCATTCTTTTCAGGACTGCTTTCCGCTGGGGGCTTCTGTCGCTG
>JAGHSC010000102.1 GCA_018066065.1 Candidatus Cryptobacteroides faecihippi | reverse complement strand
GCCGGCTACATGGTGACGGCCGGAACCAGGGTCTTCTTCGACGACCCGCTCTTCATGGACGAGTCCCTCAGCTCGATCAAGAAGCTTCGCATCTCGGCACTCACCCACCAAGTCAGGAAAGCATCCGGAATGAAGTTCAAGACTGCCTTCAGGACCATCGAGGAGGGATTCCACGACATCTGGAACGAGGAAGCCCAAGCCAGGGCACCATTCATGGCGATGAACCAGGTGACCGGTGTCCCAAGATTCCACACTGCCTACAGGAACGGAACTTCGCTTGCCGACGGCACGATGATCGCCACCAAGGGAAGCCTCGACAGGATGACCGGCCTCGTCAGGATCGCCTCCGACGGATCCGAGGAAAGGATCAGGAACTTCGCCTCCCAGATCAGCAGGCTCAGGTTCGACCCATCCTCGGAGCGCATCTACTGGAGCGAGGTGAGGGACGACAGGAGATGGACCCTTGTACAGACCTCCGACATCTACTATGCACAGGTCTCGGACCCATCCCGGATCCACCGCCTCACGAAAGGCCGCAGGTGCTTCCACCCCGTCCCTTCCCCAGACGGCAAACTCCTCAGCGTGAGTGAATATTCAAACGACGGAAGCTTCTCCATCTGCCTGCTTGATGCGGCCAGCGGAGAGCAGGTCGATTCGTACATCCTCCCAGACGGGCTCCAGCTCCTGGAATCCGCATGGATCGGAAGCGAGATCTACTGCAACGCCCTTGGGGACGACGGCTTCGGCATCTGGAAGGTCGCCGGAAAGGATGAAGGCGGCAGGGCCCTCCTCGAGACGCTCGCGGAGCCAGCCTTCGCAAGCATCACCGACCTCGCAGCATGGCCCGGGAAGGAAGCGCTCACCTTCGTCTCCGACAGGAACGGAGTGTGCGAGATGTACAGCCTGGACGTCCGCTCCGGCGAGTTCAGACAGGTGACATCGACGCGCTACGGAATCTCCCAGCCGTTCTTCAATCCGGCTGCCGACACCCTCTACTACTCAGCGCTCGCAACCGCTGAAGACCCACAGAAGCACAAGCAGGGCAACATGCTCTACTCCACTGCAGTAGAGGAACTTCCGATGAGGCAGGCAAGGTTCTCCGACATCCATTCCTACCCTGTTGCAGACAAGCTTTCGGAGCAGGAAAGAGCTCTGGCTGCAAGCAGGCCTGTGTGCCCTGTCCCTCCTGCCGACTCACTCTACCTCAAGACAAAGAGATACTCCAAGGTCAGGTTCCCGCACATCCACTCATGGGCTCCAGTGTACATGAGCTACGACAGCATCACCGACCTCAGCTTCGACGAACTCAGCGACGTTGCCGACATCGGTGCAAGCATCTACTTCCAGAACCTCTTCGGCACAGGCTACGGAATGGTCGGCTACAGCCACCATGTGGACAACTACAGCGACAACGGTTCCTGGAAGGATGCAGCGCATCTGCAGTACGTCTACAAAGGCTGGTATCCCGAGCTTGAGTTCAATCTCGACATCAACGACAGGGACAGGATGGACATCCAGAGATACCTCGCCGAAAAGGACGGAAACACCAGGTACTACACCGGAGGCAAGCTCCAGAATGGATCTGCCTCCGTCCAGGGTGTCATCAAGCTCACGGTCCCTATGGACTTCTCCGGCGGCGGTATCCAGAGGGGAATCATCCCGACGGCCAAGTGGAGCATCACCAACGACATGTACGACGACCGCGTCTACAACATCAGGTACGAGGAAAGCAAGGAAGAGGAAGGCAAGGGACAGTACAAGCTCGTCAAGACCCTCGGCGAAGGCGGCAGGTCATTCATGAACGTCGCCTCAGCCTCGGTCAGAGGCTACATCATGCAGAGGACGGCCGCGTCCAAGGTCTATCCGGATCTCGGAATAGGCGTGGAGGCAGGCTTCCGCACCAGGCCGAGACACTCCGATGCCTACAAGAGCAGCGCCTACATCTACTCCTACGGCTACCTTCCGGGCTTCGCACCGCTCCATGGATTCAGGCTTTCAGCCTCCTTCGAGAAGACCTTCGGCAAGGCTCCGTACAGCATGCCTGAACTCCTTCTCTCGAACTCTCCGAGAGGCTTCGGCCACTCGAACCTCTCCAGCTACCTGAGCAGGAACTACCGCTCCAAGGCGGCCTTCACGGTCGACTATGCAATGCCTTTCGGCTCGGTCGACTGGTCGTTCCTGAGCCCTCTTACCTACATCAAGAACTTCACGTTCACTCCATTCCTCGACTGCATGTACAACACCTACGGCTCGATCGAGGAGCTCCAGCTCAATAAGGAAGGCTACAGCAGCGAGCTGCTGCTGAGCGCCGGAGCCGACCTGATGGCCTCCCTCGGCAACTTCCTCTGGATCCCTTACGACACCAAGGTCGGAGTGCGCTACGCCCGCAACTCCTGGGACACTCTCCGCCTGGCCGGAGTCGAGGGACTTGACAGGCACTATGTCTCATTGCTTTTCGAAATAGACTTCTGATGAAGAAAAGAATCATTACCGCCCTGATGGCCTTCGCCGTCATGGCCTCGGCAGCCAGCGCCCAGACTTGCTGGAACCTGGCGGAAGACGGATGCTCCATCTCCCTGAAGATTGAGGAAGGCGTCCTCCCTTATTCCGACCACATCGAGATGAGTGGAGAGCAGGTCTCCAGCGTGCTCAGGTGGAACGTCGGAAGGGACGGAACGTTCAGCGTCGAAAGGTCGCTGGTGTCCCCGATGCTCCGCAGGATCCCGAACAACACCCACGCCAGCCTGATGTACAGGATGGACCCTGACATCATGTCCATGGTGGGCATCAACTCGCTCGTGCCGCGCCAGACCTCAACCACCGAAGTCACCATAGACGGCACCTTCCGCGCCGTGGGTGAATATTCAGTCGGAAGAAGCGACACTCCTGCAGTGGAAGTCACCACCACGATCTTCCCAAGCACGACCCTGCCGATGCTCTGCGAGACCTACTCCATCCGCAACAAGTCCGGCAAGCCGCTCACCATCATGGTGCCTGAATATTCACAGAAAGTCACCACCCCTGCCTCTGCGGGCGTCGATGGAAGCTACATCATCCGCGCCGACATCCTCAACGCCGGGACCACGGTCGCCGCTCCGGGAGAGACGGTGCGCTTCGAGGTCGCATTCCAGGCTTACCGCGCCTCGACGGAAGAGATGACCGTGCCTGACGTGGTCGCCGAACTCGCCGCCAGGAAGGAGTTCCTCTCAAAGTGGATCGATTCTTCACTCGTCCTGGAAACTCCTGAGGATGAGATAGATGCAGAATTCAGATTTGCGAAGGTCAGAGCTTCGGAGAGCATCTACCGCACCAAGGGCGGACTGATGCACGGCCCGGGCGGAGAATCCTACTACGCCGCGCTCTGGTGCAATGACGAATGCGAGTATGTCTCCCCATTCTACCCTTATCTCGGCTACCCTACAGGCAATGAATCCGCCGTCAACTGCTACCGCCACTACGCCCGTTTCATGAACGATGGGTACGAGCCGATACCGAGCTCGATCATCGCCGAGGGCATCGACATCTGGAACGGTGCAGGAGACAGGGGCGACGCTGTGATGGTTGCCCACGGGGCTTCGAGATTCCTCCTTGCAAGCGGCGACAGGAAAGCCGCCGAGGAACTCTGGCCGTTCGTGAAATGGTGCCTCGAGTACTGCAGGCTCCAGCTCAACGAGCAGGGCGTTCCGAAGTCCGATTCCGACGAACTGGAAGGACGCTTCCCTGCCGGAGATGCAAACCTCTCGACTGCCTGCCTCTACTACGACGGACTTGTCTCCGCCTCGTACCTCGCCACCGCAATGGGAGAGCCTGCAAGCGTCGGGAAATCCTACATGAAGCAGGCCTTGGCCCTCAGGAAGGCAATCGGAAACTACTTCGAGGCCAATGTCAGCGGCTTCGACACCTACCGCTACTACGACGGCAACGACGTCCTCCGCTCCTGGATCTGCCTGCCTCTGTGCTTCGGCATCGACGACAGGGCAGAAGGGACTCTGGCCGCCCTCTTCTCGGACAAGATGATGACCCGCGACGGCATCCTCACCCAGCAGGGCAGCACTACATTCTGGGACAGGTCGACTCTCTACACGCTGCGTGGCGCCTTCGCCGCCGGTCACTCGGATGAGGCTCTGGAACAGCTGCTTCCGTACTCGCACAGAAGGCTGCTCGAGACCCATGTACCTTACCCGATCGAGGCATGGCCGGAAGGCTCGCAGAGACATCTCTCCGGAGAAAGCGGACTCTACTGCAGGGTCATCACCGAGGGTCTCTTCGGCATCCGCCCGACCGGTTTCGATTCGTTCGACCTGAAGGTCCAGATGCCTTCGGCATGGGACAGGATGGCCCTTCGCAGCATCAAGGCTTTCGGCAAGTCATTCGACATCGAGGCTGAGAGGAACGACAAGGGAAAGATCAAAGTCACAGTAAGTTACGACGGCAGGAAGAAGGAGGTTCTCCTCGCCTGCGGACAGAAGACGAACATAAGATTGAAGTAAGAGTATGAGAAGATCTGCCATTTTTTTCCTGGGAATCATTGCCTCCCTTCTGACGGCATGCGGGACGGACGCTTCCAGGACAGTGTACCTCAAGGACTATCTCACGGACGAGATGCTCCAGACAGACGCCTACCCTGCCATCAGGGCCGCGCTCGAGGATTGCATCGGACACAAGGGAAGCACCCTCGTACTTCCTGGCGGAGTGCTTCCGGTCAGGAAGGACTACTGCTACGAGAAGTACATGAACATCAGCAACAACGCCCCCGGCTGCAAGAGGATCGCATTCGACCTGGAAGGGGTCGACGGGCTGACCATCGAGGGCAACGGGACCCAGCTCCTCTTCTCCGGCTACATCTCTCCGTTCTACATCGAGAATTCCAGCGACATCGTCGTGAAGGACCTTTCCATCGACTTCACGAGGACATTCACTTCCGAGGGAAGGATCGTCACAGTCGGCGACGGCTGGGCCGAGATCGAGTTCCCGAAGGACTATGTCATCAACCTTCCGGCAGGAGTGCTGAGATTCAAGGATGCCGACGGCGTGCTATACCCTTACAGCCACCTTCTCGAGTTCGATTCCGAGAGGAAGGAGGTCGCACACTACGTCCATGACTGGTGGCTCGGGCCGGACGGTCTCAGGGCCGAAGTCCTTCCGAACGGCAACTACAAGTGCTTCATCGACAGGTTCGAGGCCACTCCGGGCAACATCCTTGTCTTCGGTGCAACCGAGAGGCTCAACCCTGGATTCACGCTGGATTCAGTGGATGGATTCACCCTCGAGAATGTCGACATCTGGGCCTGCTGTGGAATGGGAGTCATAGCCGAGAGGTCAAGCGACCTTCTGCTCGACAATGTGCGTGTGGTACCTCCACCGGGCAAGGGCAGGATGGTCAGCATCAGTGCGGATGCCACCCATTTCATCAACTGCAAGGGCTTCATCAGGATGGTCGGCTGCACCTTCATGAACCAGATCGACGATGCCACCAACATCCATGGCTGGTACGCTGTGGCTCAGAAGAAACAGTCTGACAATCAGTTGGTTCTTTGGTCAAACTATGAGGTCGACTTCGCTCGTCCGGGCATGAGGATGGAGTTCGTGAGCCACAACACGATGATGACCTACGACACCATGACCGTAAAAAATGTACTAAAGTATAATGACGAGCTTTCACTCGTGACTTTCGACAGGGCGATCCCTGAGTGCTTCGAGGTCAAGGACGTCCTGGCAGACGTGGATGCCAACACCGCCGAGGTCCTCATCAAGGGCTGCTACATCGGCAACAACAGGGCTCGTGGCCTTCTGATCGGTTCGAAGGGGCCTGTCGTGATCGAGGAGAATGTCTTCCACTCGCCCGGCACCGCCATCCTTTTCGAGGGTGATGGCAACTACTGGTACGAGCAGTCCGGTGTCAAGGATGTGACGATCAGGAACAACACCTTCGAGAACTGCCTCTATGGCCGCAGGAGCTGGGGCCCTGCCTACATCGCAGTCGGAAGCGGGATCCCGCAGAAGGAGCTCAGCCGCTACCACAGCGGGATAAAGGTCGAGGGCAACATATTCAAGACTTTCGACCCGAGGATCCTGAACCTTTGCTGCGTGGATGGGGTGACCTACAGGGACAACAAGGTCATCATGAACGAGGACTATGAATATGGCCGCCCGGGAGAACCGCTGGTGACCACATTCTGTGACAATGTGACGATCGAGGAATAGCTCTATCTGAAGAATCTTGCGACCCAGCGAGGGTCGATCCTTGAGAAGCCCGGATCGGGCTTGACTGATGGGTTGCGTCGGATGATTCCGGCGCAATCTTCGTAGACGTTGAAGCCAACCTTGAGTGCTTCCATGTGGCCTTCCTTCGGGTAGCTGAGGACAAGGTCATTGTCGGCGCCGTCCATCCTGAAGAACTTGAAAGGAGTGTCCGGATCCAGTTTGACAGAGGCGTTCTGGGCCATCTCCATCCTGGTGACATGCTTGCACATCTCGATGACGCAGTCGTCCAGTCCGGCGTCGAAGATATTCACCTTCTCGATGAGGGTTCCGATGCCGTCGACCCTTCTGAGGGTGTAGCCTTCGAGCGAGTCCGAGATGGCGGCAAGCTGGGATTCCAGAGCCTTCTCCTGAGCCTCGGAGAGGACACCGTCCGGCAGCATCCAGATCATCAGATGGTTGTCCGGATCGTGGTAGAGGGTCTGGGTGCGGATGAGGTTGGGCTTTCCGCAGTGAGGGCACTCCCACATGAAGATGGAGCCATCCTTGACCCTTTCCTTGAGCTCAGGGTTTTCCCTGACGTTTATCCTGTTCCAGACTTCCACTTCGTGAAGCTGGCCGCAATTCATGCAATTCTGATTCTCTTGCATATTCATCTGTCGATTTTCTTCCACACCCAGTACATGAGTGCGCCCCAGCCGAGGAAGAGTGCCACGTAGACGAGGTACGGGAGGCGGGCCTTGAAATTGATGCCCTGCTCGTACTTCTCGAACTCGGGGATGTCTGCATAGTAATAGGCCCCGGCACCGAAATCGAGTTCGTCCTGGAGACCCATCCTGTGCGCCATTATGTAAATGACAGCGAGCAAGGTGACCGACGCGACGACTATGGTCAGGACCTTGCCCGCTTTCTTAAGATTCATGTTCCTTAGTTAAGTACAGGGATCGGGAAGACCTTTCCTGAAAGCAGGAACCAGACTGCGAAGAACGTGAGGGCGATGTTGAACACCTGGCCGATGATGTAGAGCCAGAGAACCTTGCCTCCCTGCATCTGCTTGACGATTTCCTTGAAGTTGGTGTCAAGGCCGATGCTGGTGAATGCGAGCACGAATGCCCAGTTCTTGTACTGGTCGAGTACCTTGTTGATTGCTCCTACCTGGTCGCCGCCGAAGATCGGCATGATGACGAACGATGCAACGAGGGATGCAACGAAGAAGCCGAGGATGAACTTAGGGAACCTGGTCCAGATCTCGCCTGCACCGACCTTCTGGGTGCCGCTCTTGTCGACTCTGGTCGCAAAGAACACAGCCACGAAGAATGCGATGAATCCGATGAGGATGTTCTGGATCATCTTGACGAGGACAGCAGCCTTCTCAGCCTCTCCACCGAGGGTGGAACCTGCGACTGCAACTGCACCTGTTGAATCGACCGTACCTCCGATGAGGGCGCCTCCCATGATTGGAGACATGTCGACAGCCTTGATGATCATAGGCTCGAAGACCATCATGAGGACAGTGAATATGATCGAGATGGAGACTGCCATGGTAAGGTCAGTCTTCTTGCAGTTCGAGGCGGCGCCTGTTGCGATGGCTGCGGAGGTACCGCAGACGCTGGTTGCGGCGGCAAGGGTGATGACCAGCGGCTTGTTGTCCATCTTCATGACCTTCGTTCCGAGCCACCACATGAAGATGATGACGACAGGAGTGACGATCCATGCGATTCCAAGGCCGTAGAGACCGAACTTGGCGATGTTGGAGAAGAGGACGGAGAATCCCATGATGACGAGACCGGTCTTGATGTAGAACTCAGTCTTGATGGCTGGCTTGAGCCACTCAGGAACTCCTACCGTGTTGGAGATCAGAAGGCCGATGAGAAGTGCCCAGAATGCCCACTCGAGGTAGCGGTTGAGTGTGAACTCTGCACTGACGAGCCTTACGACGAGTGCGATGACGAACAATGCGATGAAGGCAGGGATGTATTTCTTCACGCTGCCTCCCTGGAGCTTGACTCCGAGGGTGAAGAGGGCTCCGAGCGTCACGAAGGTGACGAGAAGCTTCCTCCAGAAGACGAGCGATGCGATCTGTGCTCCAAGCGGAACAACCTTTGCCGCAGCTGCTTCGGAGAGGTTCTCTCCCAATGTCCATGTGGCAAACTTTATTGCCGAGAAATCAAATGCCTTTGTCAGGACTGCGAAGCATGCGATGATGATGACGATTGCACCGATCCAGATTGCCTGCCAGTCTTCCTTGCCCCAGAATGCGGGAACAGCCTTCTTGTTTTCCATGAAAAAATTAGTATAGTGTTTTACTAATTGCAAAGATATATCAAATATGTGAGAAAACAAGTGCCGCGGCCTTATTTCCAATGATAGCACAGGGACAGGACAGCTGCATTGATCGTCCTGTAGCTTCCGTTGATGCCGTAACCCTGGAGGGTCCAGCCGGCAGAAAGCAGGAAAGAGTCTCTGTCTCCAAGTGGGACGTTCAGGCCGTATCTTGCGCTGAGGTAGATCCCGCCCTCGGAATTGAAGATTGCCGTTCCTACTTCCCTGGACCTGACCATCGCGGAGTAGCCGAAGTCTACGGAATACACGTCCGAGAGGAGGTCGAATCCTCTGTCCGACCATTTCAGTGAGAGAAACACGGGGACAATCGTGTAGGATTCCAGCGGTGGATAGTCCACGTCGTCAAAGTCGGCATCGTTGTCGTCGAAGCTGATGTTGATGCTGAAATTCCTGGGGTCTTCCCTCTCGTACTGATGGATTCCGACTCCTATGCCGGTAAAGAAGTTTCGTCCGAGCTGGAACCCGCGGACGCCTTCAAGGTCGAGCATGAACTTTACTGCCTCATCGGCGCCGACTCCAAGCCCAAAGTCGATGAAGGATCTGTAGCCGGAATGGATGGACACATTGTCGGACGAAGGGGACAACCTTGGCTTGATCTCCCTCCTCTGTGCGCTCGAGGGCAATGCCATACACAGCAATGCCGACAGGATGATGACGATTGTCAGTGACCGTTTCATGGTTCGGTGGTTCTTCTTCAGTTGATTCTACGTAAAAAGGGCTGCAGGAGAACCATCCCGTGCAACCCATTGTCGTATTAAGTGATATTGAATTATAATTGTCTTGCTCCGTCGCTGATCACTACGTCGTAGAACTTAGGATCGTGGCCGAACTTGGCAGGGAACTGCTCCTTGACGGCGGCGATGAAGCCGTCGTAGAGTTCTTCCTTGACAAGGTTGATGGTGCATCCGCCGAAGCCGCCGCCCATGACGCGTGAGCCGGTGACGTCGCACTTGCGTGCGAGCTTGTTGAGGAAGTCAAGTTCCTCGCAGCTGACTTCGTAGAGCTTGCTGAGTCCGAAATGGGTCTGGTACATCATCTCACCAACGGTCTCGTAGTCGCCTCTCTCGAGAGCGTCACAGACGTCGAGGACTCTCTGAACCTCGCCGATCACATATTCAGCGCGGAGGAAGTCTTCCTCTGGGATCTCTTCGCGGACTTCGTCGAGCCAAACTCTCTTGGCATCGCTGAGGAACTCGACCTCAGGGTGGTTCTTGGCGATTGCCCTGGCTGCGTTCTCACATGATTCGCGCCTCTTGTTGTAGGCTGAGGATGCGAGTTCGTGCTTTACGCATGAGTCGACGAGAACGACCTTGTAGCCCTGTGGGTTGAATGGGAAGTACTTGTACTCGAGGGTCTTGCAGTTGAGGCGGATGAGGCTTCCGGCCTTTCCGAAGACGGAAGCGAACTGATCCATGATGCCGCACTTGACGCCGCAGTAGTTATGCTCTGTCGACTGTCCGATCTTTGCAAGCTCGAACTTGTCGATGCCGTTCTGGAAAAGTGTGTTGAGGGCAAATGCGAATGTGCTCTCAAGTGCTGCAGATGATGAGAGGCCTGCTCCGAGAGGAACGTCGCCTGCGAAGACGGTGTCGAATCCTTCGACCTTTCCGCCGCGCTTGATGGTCTCGCGGCAGACTCCGAAGATGTAGCGTGCCCACTGCTGCTCCGGCTTGTCTTCCTCGTTGAGTCCGAACTCGACATATTCATCATAATCAAGAGAGAATGCCTTTACCTTCTGTGTGCCGTTGACCTTCATCTCTGCGACGATGCCGCAGTCGATGGCTCCTGGGAACACGTAACCGCCGTTGTAGTCAGTGTGTTCGCCGATGAGGTTGATTCGTCCTGCAGATGCGAACATTTCACCGTCGCATCCGAAAAGGGTACGGAATTTTTCCTGAATCTTTTCTTTCATTTCAATGGTTGTTAAGCAATGTTCACAAATATAGAAAATTCTAATGACAAACAACTCCCTCCCGCCCGAAAAGAGATTCCGTCCGCTTTTCGTTGCCTCCGCGCGCGGATAACGGGGCGATTCCTGGACAAATGCCTCCTCGAAGGGCCTCGGTGCGCGGATAATGGGGTGATTCCTGGACAAAAGCCTCCTCGAAGGGCCCTGGGCGCAGAATGGACCCATTTTTCCGTCCGTCGCACGCCCACTGAGCGGAATCGAAGGGCATTCCTGCGTTTAGTTGCCTCCACGCGCGGATAACGGGGCGATTCCTGGACAAATGCCTCCTCGAA
>JAGHSC010000224.1 GCA_018066065.1 Candidatus Cryptobacteroides faecihippi | reverse complement strand
AGATAATCAGCATCGAGAAGGTCGTTGATACCTACAACCTGAATGTCGTTTGAGAAGTTCTCAACGGCAGCACGGAATACCATACGGCCGATACGACCGAATCCGTTAATACCAAGTTTAATCATTTCTAATAAAAATATTAATAAGTTTGAATCACTATCTACTAACTCAGTAGCTTCCGCAGTCCACTGCAAAAGCGATGCAAAATTACCAAAAATTTTAGGATTTTTATATATTTGTGTATTAAAAAATGACTCAATATGCCGGGAACTCTCAGAATACTGCTTACCAACGACGATGGTTACTCTGCCAAGGGCATCGAGACCCTGGCTGCCATCATGCGACAGTTTGGCAGTCTGACTGTCATCGCCCCGAAGAAACCTCAGTCCGGAATGTCGATGGCTGTCACTCTCGGAGGCATCCCGATGGCGGTGAGGGAACTTCCCGGGAGGGATGGCGAAAGGTGGTTCTACCTTGACGGAACGCCTGCAAGCTGTGTGAAATATGGCATCGACGAGGTCTTCTGGCCCGAGAAGCCGGATGTCGTCATCTGCGGGATCAACCATGGGTCCAATGCCGCGACCGCAGCGAACTATTCAGGCACGCTCGGAGCAGCTGAGGAAGGTTCCCTGAACGGGATATTCTCGATCGGTGTTTCCCTGGACGACATCTCGAAGGATGCCGATTTCTCATCGGTGGAGCGCTGGTTCCCGGAGATATTCAGGAAACTGCTGGAATCCAGGCCGGAGCGCCAGGGAGTCTTCTACAACGTCAACTTTCCGTCACCGTCCTTCCCTGAAGTGAAGGGCATAAGGGTCGGACACATGGGCATGGGCCACTGGGAGAAGGAGTTCGAGCCTTTTGAGTGTGCTTCGGGAGCTTCTTGCGAGGAAGGGGAGAAGCAGGTCGTCATGGTCGGATCCTTCGTCGATGACACCCCTGAGGAGGACAGGCTCGCCGACCACCACATCATCAAGGACGGCTACATCTCTGTCACAGCCCATCATGTGGACTATTGCGATGCTCCTGAGACGGAAAGGCTCAGGAAGCTTGGCTTCGATCTGGATTTCTGAAACTCACCTGGACCATGCGCTACTACATCATAGCCGGAGAGGCTTCCGGCGACCTTCATGGCTCGAATCTGATGCGTGGGCTCTACGACCGCGACCCTCAGGCCGACATCCGCTTCTGGGGCGGCGGCAAGATGAATGAAGTCTTCCACGGGCACCAGGAGGGAACCGGGCTGGTGCGCGACTACAAGGAAGGGGCCGTGATGGGCTTCACCCAGGTCATCCTCAAGGCCAGATCCTTTGCCAGGAGGTTCAGGGACTGCACTTCGGACATCCTTGCGTGGAAACCGGATGTCGTCATCCTGATCGACTATCCTGGATTCAACTTTAGAGTGGCCGAGTTTGCCCACAAGGCCGGCTTCAAGGTCTTCTACTACATCGCCCCGAAGGTGTGGGCCTCGAGGGAGAGCCGTATCCGGAAGCTCAAGGCCTACGTCGACAAGCTGTTCATCGTCTTCCCGTTCGAGATACCTTACTTCACCCGCAAGGGTGTGGATTTCATCTACAAGGGCAACCCGCTGATCGATGCGATCGACAATTCCAAGGCAATGTCCGACACGAGGGAAGCCTTCCTTGAGAGGACAGGCCTCCCGGACACTCCGACGATCGCCCTGCTTGCAGGCTCGCGTACAGGCGAGATCGAGACCATGATGCCGGTCTTCATGCAGTTTGCGGACATGCTCCACGCGCTGCCTGAGTACTCTGGCTACAGGTTCGTGGTTGCCGCCGCGCCGTCGCGTCCCGCGTCTGAATATTCAAGGTTCGTGGGAGAGCGCTCTTACGTCAGCGTGGTTGCGGGGGAGAGCCACTCCATCATGAGGTTCTCCAAGGCGGCTGTCGTCAACTCCGGGACTGCATCCCTGGAATGTGCGCTGATCGGCACCCCGCAGGTGGTCGCCTATGCCAGTGCGCCGATCAACTTCCTGATTGCCAAGTCGATAATCAAGATCAGGTTCATCAGCCTGGGCAACCTTATCCTCGACAGGTTCTGCTTCAGGGAGCTGATGCAGTTCTACTTCACCCCTGAGAACGTCCTCCAGGAAATCCGCAGGATCCTCGAGGACCGTGAATATTCAGATGCGATGCTGGAAGGCTATTCCGAGATCCGTGAGAAGCTTGGGGGAAGAGGCGCCTCTGCCGCCGTCGCCGCTGCGATGATGGAAGAGCTTAGAGAACAGAGATAGAAAGATTCAAGATATGAAAAGATTCCTCATGATGGCTGCCTTGGCCATCCTCATGCCTGTCTTCTGCACATATGCGCAGGATACCATCCGCATTCCGAAGGTGATGCGTGCCCTCGGCCAGGATCATCATGTGCAGGGCCTTGCATTCGATGCAGAGGCTGGCTGCATGTACTATTCATTCACCACGACCTTCCAGAAGACAGACCTTCAGGGCAATGTCCTCGGGTCCATAAGGAACATCCAGGGACATCTCGGAGCCATGACCTTCGACCCTGTCACCCGCAAGGTCTACGCCTCGCTGGAGTTCAAGGATGACGCCATCGGGGCAGGCCTTTCCGCCTTCGCGAAAGGCAATTCCCGCTTCTACATCGCCGTGATCGATGTCGACAAGGTTGTCTCGATGGACATGGAGCCGGAGAATAATGATGTGCTCCGCACCGTCTGCCTGGAAGATGTCGTCGACGACTACGCCGCCAAGGTGGAACTGGGCGGCCAGACCGTCGACCACCGGTACTCATGCTCAGGGATCGATGGCGTCACCATCGCCCCGAAGATCGGAAAGCGTGGCGGAAAGAACTATCTCTATTGTGCCTATGGCATCTATCGCGGTGATTCCAGAAGCGACAATGACTACCAGGTCATCGGGCGCTATGACCTTGCTCAGATTGACCGCTTGGCCACTTCTGTCAGGTTCGAGGTCGAGGACAAGGCCGGCATCCCGAAGCCTCTCGAGAAGTACTTTGTCTACACGGGAAACACTGACTGGGGAGTTCAGAACATGTGCTACGATGCCTTTACGGGAAAGATGTTCATGTGTGTCTACAGAGGTCACAAGAAGGAATTCCCGAACTATTCCCTCTATGCCGTGGATGTCGCCTGCAAGCCGGTCAAGGCGGCTCTGAAGGGTGTGGATTACGACAAGGAAAGGCATCCGCAGCCTTGCCTTTCGCAGGACGGCCTGAAGGATCCTTCAACCGGTGTGACTGGATGGAATTTCGGCCTTGGCTCGACCGGAGTCGCCTCTGTCGGAGGTGGCTGGTTCATCTTCTCGGAGAATGGCAGGAGAAAGTCTGACGGACGTCAGTTCTGCAATGCGCGTCTCTTCCGCTGGACAGGGGATCCGCAGAAGCCTTTCGCCGAGCCTTAGTCGGCTCTCATCACGCTCAGGTCCACCTTTCCGTGGACTCCCTTCACGACTGCCTTGTCGGTGAACTGCCACCATGTCCAGCCTTCGTAGGCCGGGCTCTCCTTCCCGTAGTGGGCTATCCAGATCGGGTAGCTGTCCCTGATCTCTTTCTTCAGGTTGTCCTTGGCGAAGGACGCTCCCGTGTAGATGATCGGCTTCCTGCCGTAGTGCTCTTCCACGGCCTTGAGCCATTGCAGTGCCCTTTCGCTGAGGAGGTCCTTCGAGCATCCCCTGTGCATGGTCTCGATGTCCAGGACCGGCGGAAGGTCGGAATGGCGCAGCTTGCCGACAGTCTTGATGAAGTGCCTGGCCTGGGCGGTACCGTCCTTCGAGCTTCAGAAGAAATGGTAGGCCCCTCTGCGGACATGTGCCCTTCCGGCTTCTGTCCAGTTTCTGTCGAAGTCGCTGTCCTTGAATGAAATGCCCTCGGTTGCCTTGATGAAGGCAAAGCTGACCGGCGTGATGGTCCTTGCCTGGTAAGGGTCCCTGATTGTCCTTCCCTTGGAGTCTGTCATCACGAAGAGGGAGTCCCAGACGATCCTTCCTTCGTTGTTGTGTGAGACGTCGATGCCGAACCTCCAGTTGCCGTCCGGAACCTTGGCTCCGGTTTCGGATCCGGGGCCGTTCCATCTGTGGAACAGCAGGAAGAGCGTCAGGAGAACTGCCAGGGCGGCGCCGAGAGCTGTCCATGCGCCGACCTTGACCTTGCGGGTCCTGGCCTTCCTGCGTGGACTTTTCCTCTTGGTGCCCTTTGCACTTCCGGAGCGCTTTGGCCCGGTTCCGGTCTTCCTTGGGGTAGATTGTCTTTTTTTCGCCGTTTCGGTCATGTGCCTTCCTTGACTGAGTCAAAATTACGGAATAATATTGACAAAAAATCACTATTTTTGTGTGTCGCATATGCGACGGTCTAAAACGGATTCAATTATGAAACTCGAAGGAACAAAGACTGAACAGAACCTGCGCACCGCATTCGCCGGTGAGAGTCAGGCCCACACTAAGTATCTTTATTATGCATCGAAGGCTTCCAAGGACGGCTTCGTCCAGATCGGAAAGCTTTTCGAGGAGACTGCAAAGAATGAGAAGGAGCATGCCAAGATCTGGTTCAAGCTTCTCCATGGCGGTGCCGTTCCGTCAACAGTTGAGAACCTTGCAGATGCTGCTGCAGGTGAGAATTTCGAATGGACCGACATGTACGCTGAGTTCGCTGCTGTCGCAAAGGAGGAAGGATTCGATGAGATCGCCGCTCTCTTCGAGGGAGTCGGTGCCATCGAGAAGACCCATGAGGAGCGTTACAGGAAGCTTCTTGGAAACATCGAGGAAGGCGTTGTCTTCTCACGCGAGGGCGACTGCATCTGGGAGTGCTCGAACTGCGGTCACATCGTCATCGGTAAGAAGGCTCCTGAGAAGTGCCCTGTATGTGCACATCCTCAGAGTTATTTCATGCTCAAAGCCAACAATTATTAGGATTATATGAAGAAGATTATCGTTGTCGCGCTTTCCGTGGCACTTTCGACCGTGGCTCTCGCACAGCCGCAGAAGGCTCCTGCTCAGGCTGCTCCTGAGTACCAGTTCACCGTGGTGAAGGAAAACCCTACCACTTCAATCAAGAACCAGAACCGTTCCGGTACCTGCTGATGCTATTCAACCCTTGCATTCCTCGAGTCGGAGGCCATCCGAATCAAGGGCATCAAGGATCCGGCAGCCTACCCTGACCTTTCAGAGATGTTCGTCGTCTCACATTCCTACAAGGACAGGGCAGAGAAGTATGTCCGCGTTGACGGGGCGCTCGGCTTCGCCGCAGGCTCAGAGGGTGGAGATGTACTCCATGTGGCTGAGGACTATGGTCTTGTCCCACAGTCTGCAATGCCTGGCCTTCAGCCTCTTCCTATCCATGGCGAGCTTGACGCTACCGCAAAGGCATTCGTCGAGGCCATCGTCAAGAACCCTAACAGGAATCTCAGCACTTACTGGAAGCCTGCATTCGGTGCAATGGTGGATGCTTTCCTCGGTGAGGTCCCTGAGACTTTCGAGGTCAATGGCAAGACTTACACTCCTGCAAGCTACAGGGATGAGCTCGGCATTGTCCCTTCAGACTATGTCGCACTCATGTCTGTCACCAATGTTCCATTCTACACTTCAGCTCCTCTCGAGGTTGCTGACAACTGGAGATGGGACACTGCCTACAATGTGACCATCGATGAACTTCTCCAGGTCATGTACGATGCCATCGACAAGGGTTACACCATCGCATGGGGTACCGATGTCAGCGAGAGAGGCTTCACCAGGAATGGTGTAGGTGTCCTTCTCGAGGAAGTCGGCGCAACGACCGGCTCCGACCAGGAGCGCTGGGTCGGCAAGGATGGCGAGAAGAAGGAGGCTGCAAAGGTTGAACTTCCTAAGGAGCAGACCGTCACCCAGGAATCACGCCAGATCGGCTACGACAACAAGGCTACCACTGACGACCATGGCATGCAGATCTATGGTGTCGCCAAGGATCAGAACGGAACCAGCTACTTCATGGTGAAGAACTCTTGGGGTGAGACCGGCAAGTACAAGGGTATCTGGTACTGCTCAGACTCTTTCGTCCGTGCAAAGACGATGGAGATCACCGTCCACAAGGACGCTCTTCCAAAGGATCTCAAGAAGAAGCTTGGCATCAAGTAAATGGGTCTTGTAAAGCATATTCCCAACACAATCACCTCAATGAACCTCCTTTGCGGGGTGATTGGGGTGATCGTGGCTTTGGGAGGTAACCTTCAGCTGGCCTTCATCCTCATGCTGGCTGCCGCCGTTGCTGATTTCTTCGACGGTTTTGCCGCGCGTCTGCTGGGTGCATATTCGGAGATAGGAAAGGAACTCGATTCGCTTGCAGATGATGTGAGTTTCGGTGTGCTCCCTTCCGTGATGCTTTACTGCGTCTTCGGAACGGAAGTGCCTTGCCTGAGATTCTTCCCTCTGCTGATTGCTGCCTTCTCTGCTCTCAGGCTGCCAAGTTCAACCTTGACGAGCGTCAGCACAGCAGCTTCATCGGTCTGCCGACTCCGGCTTGTGCTGTCGTCTGCGGCTCCCTTGCAAGCATCGTGAGCGCATCGCCTGATTCGTTCCTTACATCCTGGTGCCAGGGGCCTGTCTTCGTCCCGGCCCTGACGGTCGTCATGTGCTGGCTGCTGGTCTGTGAGGTTCCGATGTTTGCCATGAAGGTGGTCACCGGTGACGAGGCTTCGAAGGTGCAGAAC
>JAGHSC010000056.1 GCA_018066065.1 Candidatus Cryptobacteroides faecihippi | reverse complement strand
GTAGCCATTCCAGAAGAAGCAAGATTCATCCTCAAAATGATGGGAATGGCAAAGATAACCCACGAGCGAGGAGCCCTCTACTTTGTCTACGATGTGATCACGAACGGTCTTGGCTAGTCCTGGCGTTCAGAGTTCAAGCTGCGCCTGGAACTTGAGTTCGCTGGAGGCAGGCTTTCCCTGCGGCATGAAAGGATAGCGCACCATCGAGGCCCTGGAGTAAAGCCTGAGCACCTTGATGTGCCGGCCTCCGAGCCTGAAGCGGAACTTCGCTGAAGCGACGGCAGAGAGGCTGTATCCCCTACCGTAATACGCTGGTACAGTAAAGTTTCCAGGCGCATCACGCTCATAGGAATAGATCCTGTCATCCCAGTTGTCGACGATGAAAAGCGTGCTGCGGAGATAGGCGCTGAAGCGGTCTGTCCTGCGTCCTCCTTCAAGGTAGGCCAGCCCGGAGGCAGCCTTGCAGTACAGCCCTTCCAGGCGCAGTCTCGCCTTCCACGCATCCCCTTCCGGCTCGCCATACGCAGCGCTCAGCCCAGCCGAGGACCAGTCCAGGTCGGCCCTTGCACCGGCGCGGTGGACCAGCACTGGTTCATAGGGCCTGAACCTCTCGCTGACCCTTAGCGACAGTACCATGGCAGGAGTGAGCTGGAAGGGCACTTTTGCAAGCACCTTGACCTGCATGACCGATGGATCATTCCACTTCGAGGCAATGTCTGCCGTGAGGGAAGTGTTCCTCTTCCCCACCCCGAGCACAACCCCCTTCTCATTCGAAGTCCCAGTCCATGCGCGGATACCGGAAGCTCCTGAGGCAGAGAATGATGCAGGATAGAATCTGGCAGCCATGCCGAACCGCCATCCATCCAGGAAAGGGACCGTCAGGCCACCCGCCCCGGCTGCTGAGCCGGAATAGCAGTCAAATGCAGACTCTCCAAAGAAAGTCATCCCGCGCCAGGAAAGTTTCCCGTCCACCGACACCTTCCCGCCAGCCTGGTAGAACAGTCCATTCGGATCTCCTCCGATCCTCTCCGAAAGCCAGAAGGCAGTCAGCCCCAGCTGGCCGTTCTTCCCGTACCATGAAACATTCCCACCCGGCATGAACGACACCCCGCCCCGGTTTCCCTCGCAGAAAGGCTTCAGTCCCGGGAACGCCGCGAAGGAAGAAACCACGAAGCGTCCAGCCTGGAAGTCAGCAGCCACTCCCCTGTAAGTCCCCGCACATGAATATGACCACGAAGGCGAGATCCCTGCCCCGTTGCGGCAGATCGACGAGACGGAGGAGAATCCACTCAGGGACATTCCACTCCAGAGAGCCAGCCCCTGACCGAAGCGTGCGTTGAAGTCGCCGGCGAGGACCTTCCCCGGCCACCTGTTTCCTGACCACGAGACGGAGCCTCCCCATGACTGCAGGTCCTTTTCCGCAAATGAAAGGCTCACGGATTCCCCGAAAGACGACTTCAGCTTCAGTCCCGTTCCAATCTTGCCACCCTTCAGCGATGCCCGCGCAATGACCGTGTTCCGCAGCAGCATCGTGTCGGCGGCAGGATGACCGGGGAGCGAGCGGGAGGAGAGCCTCACGAATGGGGCAAGGTTCCGCGAGAATTCCTCGCCGAAACCTTCAATCAACGACAGTTCCGTCACTGACAGGACGTCTCCGTACCGCTTCCTGTAGTCTTCAAGGCTTGCCACCTGGAAAGGAGTGAGGAGACCGCAGGAAAGAAGCCTTCCCCGCGGAGTGCGGTTCAGGTCCAGCGGATGAAGCATCAAAGAGAGATATCTCTCGATTTCTTCGGCATCCAGCGTTTCAGCCTCTTCCGCGCCAGCGACGGCGACGATGGCAGCGATCTGGGCATCAGTCTGAGCCGATGACCGGACGCCCGGAAGCATGAAGAGGAGCAGTATGGCAATGGCTGTCAGTTTTTTCATACAGTACGGATTTCGTTCTCCGTGAAGATGGAAATAATGGATTTAAAAGGTCTTAAGAAACCCAAAAAGATAATATACGTTTATGATTATTTAAGATTATTGCTATTTTTGCACTCCCCACACACGAGTATGAGCAACATCAGATTAAATGACAAATCCTTCCGACCATTCATTCCATATGGAAAACTGGAAGAGGCAATCGATGGAGTAGCCGCAAGAATCAACAAGGATTTCGAAGGCTGCACGGACATCCCTGTCCTTCTCTGCGTACTTAATGGTTCCATCATGTTCACTGCGGAGCTGATGAAGAGACTCACATTCAACTGTGAGATCATCTCGATGAAGCTTTCGTCCTACGTCGGCACAAAGTCGACAGGAAAGACCCGTGAAGTCATGGGCATGACTGGAAGCGTCGAAGGAAAGAGAGTCATCATCGTGGAGGACATCGTCGACACAGGCAACACCATCGTCGACCTTGTCAGGATCATGAAAGAGAAAGGTGCGGCCGAGACCAGGATCTGCACTTTGCTGCTCAAACCGGAAGTCTACAGGAAGGACATCAAGCTGGACTATGTCGCGATGGAGATCCCGAATGACTTCATAGTCGGCTTCGGCCTCGACTACGACGAACTTGGCAGAAACAACAAGGACATTTACGTTTTGGATTCCAAGATGAAGTACTTTATTCTTTTTGGCCCTCCAGGTGCCGGGAAAGGCACCCAGGCAACCGCAATGGTGGAGAATTTCAATCTCTGCCACATCTCGACAGGCGAACTTCTCCGCGGGGAGATCGCAAAAGGCACAGAGCTCGGCTTGAAGGCCAAGGCTCTCATCGACAACGGACAGCTCGTCCCTGACGAAGTTGTCGAAGGCATGATCGAGAACAAGTTCAAGACAGTGACCGGTGTAGCCGGCTTCCTGCTTGACGGATTCCCAAGGACAATCGCCCAGGCAGAGGCTCTGGACAAGATGCTCGCAAAGAACGACGAAGAGGTAACCTCTGTCGTCTCGATCATGATCCCTGACGAGATGATCAGGGAGCGCATAAAGCACAGAGCGACCATCGAAGGCCGTGCAGACGATGCCAGCGACGAGACCATCACCAACAGGATCTCGACTTACCACGCAAAGACAGAACCACTCATCGAATACTACACCAAGGCCGGCAAGTACGAGGAAATCGACGGCACCGGTACCATCGATGAGGTCGGAGCCAAGATCGCTGACCTGATGGAAAGATTCTAGCATACGACACACATAAGTCAAGAAAAGGAGGATGGCCGTGTGGCCATCCTCCTTTTTCTTTCCCCCTTGTGGAAATGATTCACTATCTTTATCTTTGTGGTTTCAAAGAGACAACATGCCACAGACCAACTTCATAGACTACGTCAAGATCTGGTGCGCCTCCGGACATGGAGGAGCAGGATCGACCCATCTCTATCGCGCAAAGTATGTCCCGAAAGGAGGACCTGACGGTGGAGATGGAGGCCGTGGAGGCCACATCATCCTCAGGGCGAACCCTCAGTTCTGGACATTGATCCACCTCAAGTACCGCAAGCATGTGAAGGCCGAGGACGGCGCACACGGGGAAGGTGCATTGAGGACAGGCAAGAACGGAGAGGACATCATCCTGGACGTTCCTGTTGGAACCGTGGCCAAGGACGCAGAGACGGAAGAGGTTCTCTTCGAGATGATGGAGCCTGGCGAGGAGAGGATCCTCTGCCGCGGCGGCAAGGGAGGACTTGGAAACAACAACTTCAAGACCCCTACCCTCCAGACTCCTCGTTTCGCACAGCCGGGCGAGGAAGGACAGGAAGGCTGGTTCATCCTCGAGCTGAAGATCCTTGCCGACGTCGGTCTCGTAGGATTCCCGAATGCCGGCAAGTCAACGCTTCTCGCAGCGATCACCGCAGCAAAGCCGAAGATTGCCAACTACGCATTCACGACCTTGGAACCGAACCTCGGAATCGTCAGCTACTATGACGACCAGTCATTCGTGATGGCAGACATCCCTGGGATCATCGAGGGAGCACACGAAGGCAAGGGCATCGGAATCAGGTTCCTCCGCCACATCGAGCGCAACTCCGTGCTCCTGTTCATGGTCTCAGCCGAGGAAGATGACATCGCAGAGAGCTACAAGACCCTCCTGAACGAACTCAAGGAGTACAACCCGGAGCTTCTGGACAAGGAAAGGGTGCTCGCCATCACCAAATGCGACCTCATCGACAAGGACATCGAGAAGGAGCTCCTGCCTACCCTTCCGAAGAAAGTACCTCACGTGTTCATTTCCTCCGTCACCGGTGACGGTCTCAAGGAACTGAAGGACCTCCTATGGTCTGTGCTTCATTCCTAGACGGCATTCTGGCCATCGACCAGGAACTCACTCTGTTCCTCAACGGAGTGAGTTGTCCTGCATCAGACCAGTTCTGGCTGCTTTTCTCGTCCAAGTCGACATGGATCCCGACCTACCTGATCTGCGCATTCTTCCTGTTCAAGAGGCTGGGCTGGAAGAGAGCTCTCATGGTGCTGGTGTCCGCAGGACTTACCTTCGCCATCTGCGACCAGTTCGCCAACCTGATCAAGAACTCGGCTTGCCGTCTCCGCCCAAGCTACAACTACTGGATGATCACCAACGGAGTGAACATCCTTGAAGGAAGAGGCGGACTCTTCGGCTTCTTCTCGGCTCACGCGGCCAATGCATTCGCAGTCGCTGTCTGCATCACGATCGGATTCAGGAACGACAGGACACATTCCTACAAC
>JAGHSC010000032.1 GCA_018066065.1 Candidatus Cryptobacteroides faecihippi | reverse complement strand
GTTTTCCAGATGGATGAGGGCGGAAACGACAAGCTTGATCTTGTCTTTGAGGTAAGAGTCGGTGAAATGAATGATTTCACAGCTTTTCTTCCGGTAGGTAGGATGGATGGATCTGAATTCCAGATCGATTGGGGAGATGGAGAGTTGGATTCTTCAAATGACAAAAAATTTGAGAATGACGGTTTTGTTTATCATAAATACGAAACAGGTGGCGAGGCTACGACTTATGACGTTAGGATTAGTGGCAAGGTCACCAGAATCTGCAGTGATAGGATAGGTGAAGGTCTCAGGTCTTCAATCGTTGCTGTCAAGCAGTGGGGAAATGTCGGAATCCATGATATGTCTCATGCCTTTGCTGGATTCACGAGTCTTGAACGTCTGGCGGAGGATGACCAGAGTGGCCTTTCTTCCGTTGTCAACTTCGGGGGAGCGTTTGAAAGATGTCCACGACTCGTTTCCATTCCTTCCGAGCTCTTCAGGTATGCTTCTCGTGGAGAGTATTTCGATAATTTGTTCTATCGCTGTGAGGCATTGAAGGAGGTTCCTGATGGATTGTTCAGCAATTGCCCTTCTGCCGTTTCATTCCATGAAACTTTCCGTGAATGCAGGTCGTTGGAGAGAATAGGTAACGGAGTCTTCAATGGTTGTACTAACGTCGAATCATTTGAGTTTGTGTTCCACTTAACAAACATCAAAGTTATCCCTTCAGACCTTTTCAGGGATGCCGTCAGTGCGAAGAACTTCCATGGGGTGTTTGAAGGATGCTGCGAAATCAGACAGATTCCATCAAACCTCTTCGCTACGGCTGTATGTGCATCGACTTTTGAATCTGCGTTTTCAGGGACATCAATCAGCAGCATTCCTTCGGAGCTGTTCAGCAACAACAAGGATGTAGATTCTTTCTATGGAACGTTTAGTACTTGCCGGGAACTTCCATCGATACCTGTAGCGTTGTTTGACAACAACAGAAAGGTGACGAACTTTAATTATGCTTTCGAGGGGTGTTCTCAGGTCAGTGGAGAGACACCATACACCATGATAAATGGTCACAAAGTCCATCTGTACGAAAGGTATGACTATCCGGATTATTTTGTAACCCCGATTTACCACGAGGGATGCTTCAGTGGAGATGACCAGTGCGTTGACTTCCCATCTATTCCGGAGAGTTGGCTCTAATCTATAATCTTCGGATCGGATGAAAAAGTTATTATTCATATTGCTTTCTGCGTTGTTGCTGCTTTCTTCGTGCATCGAAGAGTTCGAGCTTCCAAAGGATGATGAGGTGAAGGTGCTTCCGGTGCCGTCGCTCACCATCTCGCAGAAGCTGCTCGGCAGCTATTCCGCTCAGTTCGATTGCACGATAGAAAAAGTGGACAGAACCTTCTACAGAGGAGGATTCCACTATGGCACGGATCCATCTCTTTCGCAGAGCAAGTACATCCCGGGAATCATCGTGGAGAACAATCTCTCTGTGATAGTCAGCGACATCGAGCCTAACAGCACTTATTATTTCAAAGCTGTCATCTCGGATGATGATGGCGCTGTGGAATCATCAACCCAGATGTTTGAATCCACCATCTTCAAGGTTGAGGAAGCAGACTATCACACTGACTACAGGGGAGCTGAGATCGCGATAGCGGCTGAGTCCAGCCTGAAGCTTACTTATTCAGTGGAAGATGCAGACTGGATCATCCCAATCGCGGGGAACAAGTTCCAGGTGCTTGAGAATGAAACCTTCCTTGACAGGTTTGCAACAATCAGCATTACAACCTCTGACGGAATATTCAAGAGAACAGTCCTCGTTGCCCAGGACCAGAGTCCACTGCGCTTCAAGTCGGAGGCCTTCAGGAAACTGATTGTCTCTGAATATGATGCCAATCAGAGTGGGGAACTCGAGCTGGCTGAGTTCGATGCGGTGACTTCGATAAATGCAGTTTCCGACGATGTTGATGACATCTCCGAGATTGCCTATTTCAAGAACCTTTCCACGTTGGTGTGTGCCGGCTCGGAAAAGGGGAAGGGCCTTATTCGCGAGGTGGATCTTTCCGCCAACAGACTTCTGAAGGAGATCGATCTGTCCAACAATGCCCTGGTTTCGCTGGACCTGTCTTCTGCAGACAACCTGTCCATCCTGAGACTTGGCGGCAATGCCCTGGAATCCCTTGATCTTTCCGGCAATCCATTGCTCGAGGTCCTTGATGTCGCAGGAAACAGATTGACTTCATTGGACCTTGGGAACAATCATTCCCTGATTGAGGTGGACTGCTCGGCCAATGGCATGGCCTCACTCAGAGGGATTGAAAGCTCGGCTCTCGCAAGCTTCTTATGCAATGACAATCACCTCGAGACGCTTGACTTGTCCGGCGCGAAGGCTCTTCTGGATGTTGCCTGTCACGGCAATTCAATCAAGGAGCTCGACATCACGTCACTCCTGCACCTGAAGACTCTGGATTGCTCTTCCAACATCCTTCGTGAGCTCTACATCAGGAAAAATGCCGAGCTTGAGGCACTCGACTGCCACAGCAATGAGATTGCTGCGATGGATGTTCGATACAATACGGCTCTCAAGCAGCTGGACTGCCACGACAACAGGCTGGCAATCATTGATGTCTTAAGGAATGCAGCTCTGGAGGATCTTGACTGCAGCGGCAATGACATCACTTTGCTGGATGTCGAGAACTGCTTGGCTCTCAAGGCTCTGTGCTGCAAGGACAATCCTCTTGACGTTCTGTTCATCGGTCAGGGCCAGAGTGTCCCTGGTGTCACCGTGGAGAGAAGTGCCGACATGCTTCCTGAGCGTACTTCCATCAGGACGCACAAGGAACTCGTCAGCATCCCTGACGCTTCATTCAAGGCTTATCTCGTCAGTCATTTCGACGTTGACGGTGACGGGGAAATCTCTGTCGATGAGGGACTTGCCATAAAGTCGATCAATGTTTCAACCGACGAAGTCTCCTCACTTTCAGGAATTGACAGGTTTGTGAACCTTCTCTATCTCAAGTGCTCCGGCTCGTCTGATGAATTCAGGAATGTAAGCGGAAAGCTCAAGTCCATTGACCTCGGTTCGAACATCAACCTCCTCCAGCTGATCTGCGACAACAACAGGATTGAGGCCATCGATGTGAGCGGCTGTCCGGCTCTCCGCACCCTGTGGTGCCGCAACAACCGCCTGAGATCCATCGACATCAGCGCCAACAAGGCTCTGGAGGACCTCAATTGCGAAGGCAACCTGATCGCGGAACTTGATCTGGCCGGAAACCCCGGCATCACTTCCCTTGACTGCTCTCCGATGAACGATGTTTCCGGAGCGAACTGCCTTGCATGGGTGAACATCTCGGCCGGAATGAGGATCGACTTCATCAACGGCCTCATGAACAGGAGAAGTGTCAGCAACATTCCAGGCGCAACCATCCTGTCCATCGACTACAACGAGAATCTCTAGTTCAGGTCGTCTTCCAGGTCGTCAGGCTCCTGGTTCAGGCCGTACATCTTGATGAGGGCTGAGATCTCAGGGTCGAGGTTGCCGCGGTAGACGTAGCCGTGATCCTGCTTGCATGAGCGCATGTAGCATTCCACTGCCTTCTGGGCATCTCCCAGACGGGAGTAGAGGATGGCCAGCAGGTAGTTCACCTGAGCGGTGCGCTTCATCGGCTCCAGGATCTCGAGGGCACTTCTGTCGCGTCCAAGGCCGGTGTAGGCCACTGCCGTGTTGAAGTCTTTGTAAGGCTGGAGGTAGCTGAGTGCAGCCAGGTAGTCCATGTCCCTGAGGAGCTGGACTCCGGTCATGTAGAGAGAATCGATCACGGTGGTGTGGACGGTGTCCTTGACCATTCCTGCCCTGTGGAGGTAGAAGTTGAACTTCACCGTGCGCAGGTGAGGGTAGAGAGACTCGCGCAGGTACTTGTAGGAAGGCTGCTTCTGCAGCTGCGCCTCCCTGAGGTCGAGATCCTTGATGCCGCAGGCTCTTGAATATTCAGACTTCTCGTCGCTGGTGAGGATTGTGTCCGCCTCGACAAGTGCGTCGAGCATCTTCCAGTTCTCGCCGTTGCTGCGGCTCTTGAACTGGATGGAGGTTCTCTTCCTGCGGCTGATCCTTCCCTGCTCATCCACATTGAATCCCTGCTCACGGTCGAGAGAGTCCTGGAACTCCTTCATGAATCCTCGGAAGTACCTGGAAATGGACTCGCTTCGCTGTTCGGAGAGCCTGTGGTTCATCTTGACATTGCCTTCCGGAGAAGCCGAAGCCGTCACGATGATCGAATCGAGCTCGAAGGTCTTGTTGAGCATCAGGTCGCCTAGGTTCCTCTTGATCCTGGAGATCTCCTGGCGGTTGTTGCCAAGGTTCTCGTTGACATCGGTCCTGCCCGTGCCGAACTCGACGTAGCAGGCCGTGTTGGCCTCCACGCGACGCTCGATCACCTTGGTCAGGTAGCGCTCCCTGTTGTCCGTGAAGGATGAGACAGAACTGATGTAGAACGTCAGAGGTTCGCTGCGAGGGATCCTGTAGAGAACCTTGTCCTGCTCGTAGATGTCTCCGGAGAGGACGATGTCGACCTTGCGGAGCTTCGGCCTGGTGTTGATCGTCTGGATGTAGTTGTAGATGAACTCTCCGGCAGGGGAGACCATCACGGTGTCCAGCCTGATGCCTTCGGTGACGATCGGAGCCTTGACGTACTTGCGGTACTTCTTGTCCCTGTTGGCCTTGCGACGGTCGTTGAGGTTCTTTGCGAACTTGTTGGTGTAGTGGTCGATGGCCTGCTGCTCGCTGACGCCGTAGTAGGACATGAACACTTCGTCGGCCACGTAGGTCGAGTCCGTCTTGAAGGCATAGACCTGAGGGATGTTTCTCTTCAGGAAGAGCTCAAGCTGCTTGATGTTGATGAACTTGGTGGAATCGCTGACGATCTTCGAAAGGAATTTCTCGTACTGCTGGTAACCCTTCAGCTGAGCTTTCCTGTAGGCTGTTCCGGTGATGATCACAGGGTCGAGCCTGATGCTGTCGCCAAGGACGAACATGTCCGGGTAGAACCTCAGCTGCCACTTGCTGTCCTGCATCGCGGCAGGTACCCTTACCTGGAAGGCAAGGTCCACCTTTCCGTTGCGTTCGGCGATGTTGCGGAAGCGGGCGGTCACCACGGCGGCATCGATCACGTCGGTGGCCACCATGTCCCCGTCGTCATCCTTGATTGCCTTCATGATGAGAATCTCCTTTCCGTCATCCTCGACAATCTTCAGGGTGTCCCTGGTGACGGCCTCGTTCTTCAGGGTCGGGACGTAGCCGTCCTTTGCGAGGGAAAGGTCGAAGGTGGTCTGACCCCTTTCGATCCTTGCGAGTTTCTTCTGGGTGCTGCAGGCCCCTGCAAGCATGAACAGGGCAAGGACTGCAATCGCTATGCTGAAAGATCTGCTGTTTCTTTTCATTTTACTGGAGAGTCTCGGAATGGTTCCTGACTATGGCTTGAGTCTGTTTGTCAGTTCGATGAAGTCCTCGACCCCGAGCCTTTCCGGGCGGAGGTCGAAGACCGGGTCGGCCGTGTCCACGGCGACGCCGGATGCGATGGCGGATGAAATGACTGGCTTGAGGGAGTTCCTGAGGGTCTTCCTCCTCATCCCGAAGGATGATTTCACGATCGTGCGGAAAAGCTTCTCGTCGCATCCCAGAGAGGTCCTGGAGTTGCGCGTGAGGCGTATGACTGCTGACTGCACCTTGGGCGGCGGATTGAAGGCACCGGAGCCCACCGTGAAGAGATATTCAATGTCATACCATGCCTGGAGGAAGACTGAGAGGATGCCATAGGTCTTGGTGCCTGGCTTCTCGGCGATGCGTTCCGCAACTTCCTTCTGGATCATGCACACCACTTCCGGAATCTGGTCGCGGTGCTCCAGGATCTTGAAGAAGATCTGCGAGGAGATGTTGTAGGGAAAGTTTCCAATGACTGAATATTCACCCTCGAAGACCGTGCCCAGGTCCATCTTCAGGAAGTCGCCTTCGATGAGGTTGTCCCCGAGGGAAGGATAGTGCTTCTTGAGGTAGACGACGGACTCGCCGTCGATCTCGACAGTCTTGTAGAATGTGTCGGGGCGGGGGAGGAGGTACTGCGTGAGCACACCCATTCCCGGTCCGACTTCAAGGACCTTGTTGCCCTTCAGGGCGTCTACTATCCCTCTTGCGATGCTCTGGTCAGTCAGGAAATGCTGGCCGAGCGCCTTCTTTGCGCGAACTTCCATCTGTGGTTGGCTTTATCCTGCAAAGATAATGAATTATTGGTGGATGGCGAGGAGGAGTCTCGGGATTTGAATCATACCAACTATTTATAATGTAATGGCCGAGAAAACCCAGAAGTCTTCAGCTTCTGTGGATGAATCGGCCATCGTTTCCGGTTCCTAATTTAGTGAAGAATCTGCTATTATCCTTGATTTTCGATGTATCTTCGCACGGTTTCGGGCGATGCTTCGCCAATGGAGCAGACGAAGTATCCATCGCTCCAGAAGGTGCGTTCTTTCCAGAAATGATGACGCAGCCACCCCGGATACCGCTTCCACATCTCGCGGGTGCTTTCCTGCTTGAGTCTCCTGACAATAGAGGTTACTGATATATTCGGCGGATAAGACACAAGCATGTGGATATGGTCCTTGTCCGTTTCCATTACTTCAATAACGAAATCGGACATCTTCTCAATATTTAAGAAGATGTCCTTGATTATCTGTTGCATGCCTCCTTCAAGTAGTATCTTGCGGTATTTGCATACGAAGATGAGGTGGCATTTAAGATAGTATTTGTGCCTATCTGTTGAGGAATAACTCTTACTCACTCAACATTACCATTGTATCATATTGTGCGATGTGCCGCAGAAGTAGGTAATTGAGGTCTCGTATACCTTACCGGCTTCAAATGTAACAGTCTTCGTTGAGGTGGAAGACACCGATTTGAAATATCCTTCTGGTATTATATCTCCTGTGCCACCGAATGGTGTGCTCTTATATTGTAGCTTCATTGCAGGTATTGCTACATAAACAACCCGGCGCTCTCCTGTCGTCAGCTCCGATGCCAAATTGAACGATACGACAAAATTACTACCAGATGTGAATCCCTGTACTGCGGTTTTTCATCCAGCAGATTACAGTTCTTGAACGAGAGTTTTACAAACTTTCTTCCATCATCGGTACTATCTTCATCTCTGTGGGAACCATCGGTGTCGGGATCATCCTGAAGAGTGATTCTCAAGAACGCGCTCTTATGAGCGAAAGGGAAGTGAAGGCCGCTGGCATCAACGGTCGACGTTGCTACCATTGCGTCATATTTGGCAAGATTCTCTAGCGTTCCATCCTGGTTGCTATAGTCTATAGTGACAGTTCCTGTAGCATAATCATAAGCCGTAACCTTTTCGCCATACACCCCAACAAACGGTGTAGACGCAGAAACCCCGGCCGGCACGTCGGTAGCAACGAATGCACTTCCTGATGTTCTATTGAAAGTGAGTGAACCTCCTTCGTAGTATGCGGTGAAAGATTCATTCTGACTCCAATCTACTTTCAGCCCGGATTCCGCTCCATTATCTTGATAGGTAGTCTTGGTGTTTTGTTGATCTATGGAGGCTGTAGCAGAAAGGGATTCTGAGGACGTGATGCTTTCTTTGTTGCATGATGAAAGGCACAGTGCCAAACCTGCAAGAATTATGTAGATTCGTTTCATGGCTTTAAAATGTTAAAGTTTTCCTCCGTAACCGATATCCTCTGGAT
>JAGHSC010000063.1 GCA_018066065.1 Candidatus Cryptobacteroides faecihippi | reverse complement strand
TCCTATGCTGAGGCAGCCTCAGACCTTGGTGCGACGCCTGCACAGGTGTTCACCAAGGTTACATTCCCTCTTTCCATGCCGGGTGTCCTCAGCGGAGTCATGATGGTCTTCATGCCGACCGTCAGCACTTTCGCAATCTCTGAGTTCCTCACGAACAACAGGATAAAGCTCTTCGGTACCATCATCCAGGAGAACATCAACTCTTCGATGTGGAATTATGGTGCCGCCCTGTCGTTCATAATGCTCTTGATCATCGGTTTGACAACGCTGCTCAGCGGCAGCTCAAAGGAAGTGGAAGGAGGCACTGTGTAAGTCATGAAGAAGTTCCTTGCACAAGCTTACGTCTGGATCCTCCTGGTCCTCCTGTACTCTCCGATTGTGTTCATTGCCGTCTTCTCGTTCACCGAGGCCAAGACCCTTGGAAACTGGACAGGATTCTCCGTCAATCTCTACAGGAATCTCCTTACCGGATCCACTGATGGCGGTTCGTCATTGATGACGGCGATGGAGAACACCATCATTATCGCATTGATTGCTGCAGCTGTGTCGACCATCCTTGGCACGGTCGCCGCTATCGGAATATTCAACCTCAAGGGGAAGCGCAGGCAGACCATCCAGTTCCTGAACAACATCCCGATGCTCAATCCGGACATCATCACCGGTGTGTCGCTCTTCCTCCTGTTCGTGTTCCTTCACATCACTCAGGGCTACGTGACAGTCGTTCTCGCACACATCACATTCTGCACCCCTTATGTCGTGCTCAACGTGATGCCTAAGCTCTCCCAGATGAATCCTAACATCTATGAGGCAGCCCTGGACCTTGGAGCTACTCCCATGCAGGCCTTGAGAAAGGTCCTCATACCGCAGCTCCGCTCAGGAATGCTCTCAGGCTTCATCCTGGCCTTCACGATGTCTCTCGATGATTTCGCCGTGACATTCTTCACCCGTGGAACCATCGGCCTCGACACGCTCTCAACCTTCATCTACACTGATGCCAGAAAGGGTGGTCTCACCCCTGAGCTCAGACCGATGATGACTATCATATTCACTCTTGTACTCGTCCTTCTGCTTATCATCAATCTCAGGAAGGAGCGTACAGCAAAGGCAAAAGCTTAACAAACCGTATTTTAGAAATGAAGAAATTCTTCTGCATCATGCTTGCAGCTCTCTCTCTCGCTGCATGCTCATCTTCAGACAGAGACCAGGTCCTGAAGGTCTACAATTGGTCATCCTACATCGATGAATCCATCATCCCTGATTTCGAGCAGTGGTATGAGGAACAGACAGGGGAGAAGGTCCATGTCGTGTATCAGACATTCGACATCAATGAGACCATGCTCTCCAAGATCGAGAAGGGACATGAGGACTTCGATGTCGTCTGCCCATCCGACTACATCATCGAGAGAATGCTCAAGAATGACCTGATCCTTCCTATCGACAAGGACTTCGGCGAGACTCCGAACTACATCGACGGAAGCCTTTCACCTTACATTGTCAACCAGTTCAAGCACATCACCGATGGAAATGGCAAGGATGCCACTGACTATGCAGTCGGCTACATGTGGGGCTACACCGGTTTCCTCTACAACAAGAACAAGGTCGATGAGGCAGATGTCCGTACATGGAATGTCATCAGCAATCCTAAGTATGCCGGAATGATCTTCGTCAAGGATGCCCCAAGGGATGTCTACAGCCAGCTCCTCATCATGTTCCATCAGGATGCCATCCGCAATGCTGACGGATCGTTCGATGTCGAGAAGATGGATTCCCTCATGTACGACTGCTCGGATGAGTCACTTGCACAGGTCGAGGAGTATCTTCTCGCTGCCCATGACCTCATCGGCGGCTGGGAGGCTGATTTCGGAAAGGAACTCATGACTCAGGAAAGGGCTCTCGTCAATCTCCAGTGGAGCGGTGACGCTGCTTGGGCAATCGATGAGGCTGCCGCTGTCGGAATCGACCTCGGATTCGTCGCTCCTGATGAGGGCTGCACCGTCTGGTTCGATGGATGGGTAATCCCTAAATATGCAAGGAATGTCAAGGCTGCACGCTATTGGATCAACTACATGTGCAAGCCTGAGAACGCAGTACGCAATGCCCTTGAGATCGGTTACAGCACCGCATGCGGCGTTCCTGAGGTCCTCGAGGCAAACATCGATTCAACCTATGCACCTATCGACCTTACCTACTTCTTCGGCGAGGGTGCAGACTCAGTCTGCGTCAACCCTGTCATGTATGCTCCGAAGGAAGTGATCGACCGCTGCTGCATGGAGCATGACTGGGCACCTGAGGACACTGAAAAGCTCATCGCCATGTGGTCCCGCGCCAAGGGTGACGGCGCCGACGCCACTACCTACATCATCATCGCTGCAGTGGCCATCATCGCCATCGCTGCAGTCTTCGTCTCGATGAACAAGAAAAAGAACAGAAGGAGAGGAGGTCGCAGATAGCCGTGGGCTCTTTGAAGAAATTCATCAAGGACTGGATGCTGGTCATCGGAATGGTGACCGGCGCCGGTCTCTACATAATCTACAGAAACGTACCGGTCCTTCATCCTGCAGGACCGGTTCTTTTGAAAATCGTGTCCGTGGCCCAGCCGCTGATGCTTTTCGCCATGCTGTTCCTCAGCTTCTGCAGGATAACCCCGAAGGATCTCCGCCCTCATCGGTGGCAGTTCTGGCTTCTGCTAATCCAGGGCCTTTCTTTCTCTGCCCTTGCCTTCCTCGTCGTCTGGGCGGGGATGCATGACACTTCGTTCGCCAGGGCAATCACTTCACTCAGGATCCCGATCGAGGCAGCCATGATATGCCTGGTCTGTCCGACTGCGACAGCCTGTGCGGTTGTCACCGGCAAGCTTGGCGGCAACATGGCACAGGCAATCACCTACACGGTCTTCATCAACATCCTCGTTGCGCTCATTGTCCCTGCCGTCATCCCGTTCCTCTATCCTGACGGAGACATCACATTCACCGCTGCTTTCGTGAAGATCCTCATGAAGGTCTTCCCGCTTCTGATCCTTCCGTGCCTTGCGGCCTGGCTTACCAGGGCACTTTTCCCGCGCTTCCACAGCTGGCTCACCGGCATCACGGACCTGGCGTTCTACATCTGGGCAGTCTCTCTCGCCATGGCTATCCTCATGAGTGCACGTGCGATCTACCACAATGAAGGCAGCCCCTGGCTCCTGCTTGGCATCGCAATAGCCTCGCTGCTCTGCTGTGCGCTTCAGTTCTGGGCAGGCAGGAAGATTGGATCGGTCTATGATTCAAAGGGACATGTGACCGTGGGACAGTCACTTGGCCAGAAGAACACCGTCTTCGCCATCTGGATGGGCTACACATTCATGGACCCGATCGTCTCGGTTGCCGGAGGATTCTACAGCATCTGGCACAACATCTACAATTCCTGGCAGCTCTATCAGCACAGGAAGACAAATGCCTGAATATGCAAGGCAGGGGACTCTCCCTACATCAGGAACTCTGACATGTCGCGGCCCTCGGCAATCCCGTTACGGATCTCAGTGGAGGAAATGTCGACGGTTGGAGCGTTCGCTATCCTGATTCTGTAGCGTCCTTCTCCCTCCTCTGCCAGTTCCTGTGTGATAGTCTCAAGGTCAAATCCTTCCCTCGGATAGACGACCACCCCGAATTCCGAAAGGATTCTGTCATACTCCCTCCAGCGCCTGATCCCGCAGAGATTGTCGGCGCCTATCACCAGCGTGAACTCGTTCTCCGGTTCACGTTCCTGCAGGGCCTCAAGTGTCCTGATCGTGTACTGGGGAGGCGGCATGTTGAGCTCGATGTCATCGACCCAGACCCTCAGCTCCGGATGCCTGATGACAGCCTCCACCGCCGCCTTGTAGCGTTCCGGGGCAGAGTCGGCGCTGATGCTTTCCTTGATTGGATTCTTGGGTGAGACGATCAGATAGACCCAGTCATAGTCTTCCTCCTCCGTCAGGTACTGCATGATGGCAAGATGACCGATGTGGAGGGGATTGAATGAACCTGAGTAGACAGCTATCTTCACTAGATCACGGTTGAATAGTTGAGCCTTCCGTCGTCAAGAAAGTCTTCCACGACCTTCTCGCTCTCGTTGTAGGCTGTGTCGAGGTCGTCGTTGACAAGGACATAGTCGAACTGCGGCGCATATTCCATCTCCTCGGCAGCCTTGGCAACGCGCTCGTCGATCGCCTCCTTGGTGTCAGTGCCTCGCTTCTCGAGCCTGTGGCGGAGAACATCGATCGATGGAGCCTTGATGAAGATTGACAATGCGTTCTCTCCGAAGTACTTCTTGAGATTCACGCCACCCTTGACGTCGACATCGAAGATGATGACATGGCCGGCGGCCCAGATCCTCTCCACCTCTGACTTCAGAGTGCCGTAGAAGTGATCCTTGTAGACCTCCTCGTACTCCACGAGCCTGTCTTCCTCGATGAGCGTGCGGAATTCCTCAGGGGTGACGAAGTGATACTCCTTGCCGTTCTGCTCCGTTCCTCTCGGTGCCCTGGATGTGGCTGAGACGGAGAACTCCATCGAATCCTTCCAGATGCCGAGAATGTGGTTGACTATCGTGCTTTTACCTGAGCCCGAAGGGGCTGAGAAGATCAAAACCTTGTTGTCCATGTCTTTGATGATGTATTTATGACAAAAATAGCTATTTTTGTGCAAAGAGTCATGAATGACTCATAAATCCTATCGTTTTGGCCAGGAAGAAAAAGAATTCATCGAGACCCGCTGCGGATTATCTGTCACGTCAGAAGTCCGCATTGAAGCGTACGCACCGCCAGGTGATCTACCTCAATGAAAGCGAAAAGGCCGCAGTAGATGAGTACTGCAGCCGTTTCGGTGTGAAATCCATCTCGACCATTTTCCGTGAGGCCACGATGGAAAGGATTCTTTCTGAACTGGATGGAAGCCATCCGACGCTTTTCTAGCGCCTCTCCGCCATTGAAATGTAGTAGAGAAGGGTCGCCAGCGAACTGACGGCTGCGATGACGTAGGTGTATGCAGCCCATTTCAGTGCGTCCACGGCCATCGGCTTCGTCTCGTAAGTGGATATTCCTGTGCTCTCAAGCCACTTGATTGCCCTGTGGCTTGCATTGACTTCCACCGGGAGGGTTACCACGCTGAAGATGGTGGTGAGGGCGAAGAGAATGATTCCGAGCCAGAGAAGTGCCGGAGTGATGTTGATCAGGAGAACTCCGAGGAGAAGGACCCACTGGACGATGTTGCTTGAGAAGCTGACTGCCGGGACAAGGGCACTTCTAAGCTTCAGCGGGAGGTAGCCTGTTGCATGCTGGATGACATGTCCGCACTCGTGTGCAGCTACAGCTGCAGCCGCTATGCTTCTCTGGCTGTAGACAGACTCGCTGAGATTCACTGTCTTTGTCTGTGGGTTGTAATGGTCTGTCAGGGTGCCTGGAATGCAGGTGACCTGCACGTCGTGGATGCCGTTCTCTGCAAGCATCCTTCGTGCGACCTCTGCTCCGGAAAGGTTGATCCCGACCTTTGAATACTTCGCGAACCTACTCTTGAGCATGGCCTGGATGACGTAGCTGAGAATGGTCGCTCCGATCAGGAGGAGCCAGATTGAAGATGTGTTCATGTCGTTTTGCGTTTTTGGTTGTCGGGCATTCTACATCAATTTACAGACCAAAGCCATAAATGATGTCATTACTGCATTTTTGTCAGCCAAATATCCGATAAAAAAAGTAAATTTGCATAAAAGCTGACAGAAAAATCGATGTCAAACAGCGAAACCGACTTTTCAAGACTTGAACTGAATCTTCAGAATTGTCTTGACAACTACAGATACTTCCGGTCCAAGCTCAAGCGCTCCACCAAGCTGCTTGTGCTTGTGAAAGCCAATGCCTATGGCCATGGGTCGGTGGAGTTTGCCTCGATGATGCAGAATGCCGGTGCCGACTATCTTGCGGTAGCCCTACCGGTGGAAGGCATCGAACTCAGACAGGCCGGAATCAGCCTTCCGATCCTTGTTCTCACTGCAGGAACGGATTTCTTCGAGGAGATCATCGACAACCATCTCGAGCCTGGAATCCCAAACATCTCGGCGCTGAAGTCCCTGGAGGCAGTCCTGGAGGCGAGGGGAGTGCACAACTATCCTGTCCACATCAAGCTGGACACCGGTATGCACCGCCTTGGCTTCATGACGAGCGAGCTTCCGGAACTCATCGAGCATCTCAAATCCACGGACCTTGTACGTGTCCAGTCGATCTACTCCCACCTCTGTGTCGCAGAGGATCCGGCAATGGACAGTCTGACCTTGAGCCAGGTCGACATGTACGAGAGGAATGCGGCTGCGATCGTTGATGCGATTGGCTACAGCCCGATCCTCCACATCCTGAATTCTGCCGGCATCGAGAGATTCTCGCAGTTCCAGCATGACATGGTCCGCCTTGGTGTGGGCATCTACGGCATCAGCGCCCTCCCTGGCCTGAAACTCAAGCCTGTGGCCTCACTGAAGGTGAAGATCCTGCAGATCAAGGAACTCAAGCCCGAGGACGGCGCCATCGGCTATGGACAGCATGGAAAGATCGCTCCTGGCGGTACCAGGATAGCTACCATCCCTGTCGGCTATGCAGATGGAATAGACAGGCATCTGGGCCGCGGCAATGTCAGCTTCAGCCTCAATGGACACAGGGTCCCGACAATCGGCAACATCTGCATGGACATGTGCATGGTGGATGTGACCGGTGTGGACTGCCAGGTTGGAGACACGGTCACCATCTTCGGTGAGGATCCAACCGTCACCGAGATCGCCGACATCCTTGGTACAATCCCTTATGAGATCATGACGTCGGTCCCTCGAAGGATCGAGCGCGTCATCATCAGGAACAAGTAGCTTAGAGCATCAGACCGCTCCTGACCCTTGCCCCGACCTCTTCTCCCATGATGTGGGACACGATCTGCAATCCGAATTCCACGGCGCAGCCAGGCCCTCTGCCGGTGATTAGGTTGCCATCGGTAACAGCTGGAACCTTCACATATTCAGCGCCTTTTGCAACAGTTGCCGCTTCGCATCCGTCGAAGCAGGTGAAGACCTTGCCTTCGAGGGACGGGAGCTGGGAGACGACGTAGCCGGGAGCTGCGCAGATCGCTGCCACCGTGCCACCTTCCTCGTAGTGGCGGATCATCATGGACATTAGAGCCTCATCGGCTGCCAGATTCCTTGTGCCCGGCATTCCTCCAGGGAAGACCATGGCATCTTCGGCCGTGGTTCCTTCAAGGCATACTGCATCCTCGAATTCAGAACGGGTCATGGCAGCTTCCACAGGAAGTCCGTGGGCTCCGGTGACCATCCTGCTTTCGGTGATCGAGACCATTGTTGCTTCGATGCCTCCTCTGCGGAGAACATCCCATGTGGCGATGGCTTCAGTCTCCTCGAAGCCTTCTGCCAAGAATACGAAAACTCCTTTCATCTTGCAGATTAGTCAGAAATGTAATAAATTTGCGACATGGACTGTGGTATGGTGTAATGGTAGCACTACAGATTTTGGTTCTGTCTGTGGAGGTTCGAATCCCCCTATCTCAACTTGGTTGAGGCCGGCTTTTCAGCCGGCTTTTTCCATTCCAGGCCCCAGCTGTCGCGAAAAGGTCAATCTCTCTTCCTGGAAAAGAAATCCTTCATCAAGGCCGAGCAGGAATCTGCAAGGACTCCGGCCATCACCTCCGTCTTTGGGTGGAGCAGGCTGGGGGAGAACATTGAATATCCTCTCTTCGGGTCGATCGCTCCATAGTCGATCCTTCCTACCTGCGCCCAGTTCAGGGCTCCGGCACACATCGGGCAAGGCTCGACAGTGACATAGAGTGTGCAGCCGTTGAGGTACTTCCCACCCATCGCCTCCGTTGCGGCGGTGATGGCAATCATCTCGGCGTGGGCAGTCGGGTCATGCAGCATCTCTGTCATGTTGTGCCCCTTGGCGATGACGCGCCCGCGGCACACGACGACGGCTCCGATCGGAATCTCATCCTCATCGAAAGCCATCTGCGCCTCCTTCAGCGCCTCGAGCATGTATCTTTCATCAAGGTCCATGATGTGTAAAAACAAAAAAAGGCAGGTCCTTGGACCTGCCGTAAGTGTCATTTGACGATTACCACCTGTCCTCAGATGATACGGTCAGCTTCTTGCGGCCATGACGGCGGCGGGAAGCAAGTACACGACGACCATTGGCGGTAGCCATTCTCTCACGGAAGCCATGCTTGTTGATGCGCTTGCGCCTTGAAGGTTGGAATGTTCTTTTCATATCTTTATTCTTTTATATTTTCTCAAGATTTCTCAAGGGACTGCAAAAATAACCTTTTTGCCTTAAAATACAAAATATTTTCTGCGGAAAGTGCTTGATTTTAATGAGTCGGGATGTCGACCACGAACTTGCCGGCGAAATACTCGTCTTCCAGCCAGCTATCCACAGGCCATGTCCCGATCTTTACCTTCTGCATCCTTTCCCTGGCCATGAGCATCCCGATCTCCTCGTTGATGTCTCCTCCCTTGAGATAGAGGATGCTTCTGTCGTAGCACCCCTTGACCCATGGATAAAAGTCTGTAAGTGAGGCAACTGCCCTGGAGACGACGTAGTCGAACCTGACACCGAGGGATTCCGCCCTGGCATTGACGACCTCCACGTTCTCCAGACCCAGGAGGTCTGCGATGCCCTGAGCCACGACCGTCTTCTTCTTGATCGAGTCGCAGAGAGTGAACTTCACTTCCGGGAAAAGCACTGCAAGAGGAATTCCCGGGAATCCTCCTCCCGTACCAAGGTCAAGCACCCTGAGTCCATTGTTCTCCAGGGTCATCTCCGCATACTCGAACGGCTTCTGCGTCCCGAGATACCGGGCAATCGCAAGCGAGTGCAGGACGTGGTGGTCGTACAGACCGTCCATGTCCTTCCTGGAGATGACGTTGATCTTTGCGTTCCAGTCGTTGTAGCCTTGCTCCATCAGTGCGAACCGGTCCAGCTGCCTTTGTGTCACTTCTGGAAACGCCGTTGTGACTATTCTTTGGAAATCGTTGAATTTCATGCTGTTTCGTTTTCTTCTTCTTTCTGCATCGCGTCAATCATCTGCTTGGCCCTGCGGATCCTGGTCTTGACCGTGTTGAACTCCAGGTCCAAGGCCTCTGCGATCTCATTGTACTTCATCCCTTCGATGATCCTCTTTCTCGCCACTTCCCTGTAGAGCGCCGGGAGCCTGTCGATGTACTTTGTCCGCTCCTCCTCGGATTCGATGTGTATGAGGGTCTGAAGGGCGTCGTCTCCCTGGTCCTGGATGCCTTCGAGGCTCTGGATCTGGGAGGCATCATCGATGTGCACGATCACATTGCTTACCCTTTTGTCGTGCTCCAGGTAGTCCAGCGCTGTGTTCTTCGCTATCGTGCACAGCCATGTCAGGAACCGGCTCTTGCTGTGGTCGTAGTTCTGGATCTGCCTGAAAGCTTTCTCGAAGCTTCTTGAGCAGATGTCTTCGGTGTCGTAGTCGTCCAAGCTTCCGAACTTGCTTTTCAGGTAGGCTCTGAGCTGGTCGATGTGACGGTCCCAGAGAGCGGTGAACGCAAGTCCGTTGCCATTCTTGGCGAGTACGGTCAGCTCATCAATGGGCTTCAAGCCAGTTCTTTCCATAATTGCATTCTACTGTTAAAGGTACTGAAAGCTTGGTTACATTCTCCATCTCTTCCACAACGATCGACTTCAGCGTCTCGACTTCATCCGGGAACGTGTCGAACACAAGTTCGTCGTGGATCTGGAGCACCATCCTGCTTCTGAGCCCAGCCTGCGCCATCCTTCTGTCGACGGCGATCATTGCCAGCTTGATGATGTCGGCGGACGTACCCTGGATCGGCGCGTTGACGGCATTCCTCTCGGCGAGGGCCCTGATCGTGCCGTTCTTGGCATTGATCTCAGGGATGTAGCGCCTCCTTCCGAAGATGGTCTCCACGTAGCCGGTCTCCCTTGCGGCGGCCTTGGTGTCCTCGATGAACGACCTGATGGAAGGGAAGCCTGCGAAGTAGTCATCGATGATGCCCTGTGCCTCCTTCCTTCCGATCTTCAGTCTCTGGGCGAGTCCGAAAGCGGAGATTCCGTACATGATTCCGAAATTGGCTGTCTTGGCGATCCTTCTCTGGTCCGAGGTGACCTCCTCGACCGGAATCCCGAAGATCTTGGCGGCGGTCGCCTTGTGGACATCGACGCCATTCTTGAATGCGCTGATGAGATGCTGGTCACAGCTCAGGTGAGCCATGATCCTGAGTTCTATCTGCGAATAGTCGGCCGACAGGATCAGTCCTTCGGATGTGCCGGGAACGAATGCCTTCCTGATCTCCCTGCCCCTGTCGCTCCTGATCGGAATGTTCTGCAGGTTCGGGTTCGACGAGCTCAGCCTTCCGGTTGCGGTCAAGGCCTGGTTGAAGGTGGTATGTATCTTTCCGTCAGAAGGTTCCACGTAGCTTGGGAATGGCTCGATGTAGGTCGAGAGCAGTTTCTTGACAGCTCTGAACTCAAGGATCTCATCCACGATAGGATGCTTGTGCGCAATGTCCTGCAGCACCGATTCATCCGTTGAATATGTGCCATTCGCGTTTTTCTTCGGCTTCTCGACCAGCTGCAGCCTGCCGAAGAGGATCTCTCCGATCTGCTTTGGTGAGGACACGTTGAGGGACGGCTCTCCGGCCAGCTCCCTGACCTTGGCCTCACGCTCCAGCATCTCCTCCCTGAGGTGGGCGGTGTACTCCTTGAGTGATTCCAGGTCCATCCTGACTCCATTCCTCTCCATCCTGGAGAGAACCTTGAGCAGCGGTTCCTCCATTGTTGAGTACATGCTTTCGAGTCCTGCTCCGGCGAGCTCCGAGTCGAGCCTTTCCGCGAGCATGAGGAGAACTGCCGCCTCCTTGCTCCTGTCCGTGTGCGTCTCTTCAGGGATGTCGTCGAACAGTGACCCTGTCGACTGCGAAGCAGCCTCTGCGGCCGGCGCCAGGGATATTCCCAGATAGCTTGAGGCGAGGATGTCGGCTTTGTGGCTCTTCTCCGGGTCGAGTATGTAGTGCATCAGGGAGATGTCCTTCAGCTTGCCTTTCAGCTCGCAGCCTGAAGCCGAGAGGGTGTTCATCATCTTCTTGAGGTCCTCTCCGCACTTGCAGGTCTCCTCGCTGGAGAGGATGCTCCTGAAGTCCTCCACCTTGCCTTCCGCGACCGTGAAGCCGGTCTTCGTCCTGCATCCTGCGATGACCCTCGTGGCTGTGGAGAAGACTCCGCTTCCAAAGCCTTCGACGATCACTGAGCATATTCCTTCCCTGGCCGCAGCCTTGCAGAAGGCGGATGGTGTGCTGTGCTTGATCTCGAGTACAGGTTCTTCCTTCTTCTCCTCGACCTTGACGGCATTCCCGATGAACTTCCGCAGCGAGGTGAATTCATATTTCTCGAAAAGGTCTGCGAGCTCTGGCCCGTAGGCAGTGTCGACCTTCATCTCCTCAGTGGCAATGCCGATCTCCATGTCGGTCTTGATCGTCACGAGCTCCTGGCTCAGGCCGAGATGGCCGCGGGCGTCCTCGAACATCTGCCTCTGCTTGGGCGACAGTTCGTCCAGATGCTCGTAGATGCTCTGAACCGATCCGTACTTGCCGATGAGCTTCCCGGCTCCGACCTCACCGACTCCCTTGACTCCGGGTACATTGTCGGCTGTGTCTCCGCAGATGGTGAGCATGTCGATCACCTGGAGAGGGGACTGTATGCCGTATCTCGCGCAGACCTCCGGGACTCCGATGATCTCATCGTCCCCTCCGGACTTGCCCGGCTTGTACTGCCAGATGTGCTCCTCTATGAGCTGGCCGTAATCCTTGTCGGGAGTGACCATGTAGACATCCAGGCCTTCTGCGGCGCAACGCTTCGCCATCGAGCCGATGACGTCGTCGGCCTCGAATCCGAGTTCCATCAATGTGGTGATGTTCAGCGCCTTGCAAAGCTCCATCAGGGGCTCCAGCGCATCGATGACAAGCTGCGGGGTCTCGGCACGGTTGGCCTTGTACTCCGGGAACATCTTGTTCCTGAACGTGCCTCCCGGCGGGTCGAATGCCACTGCCAGGTACTCCGGCTTCTCCCTTGCGATCAGCTCCAGGATGTATTTCGTGAAGCCATAGAGGATGGACATGTCAGCTCCCTTCGAGTTGATCATCGGCCTTCTGAAGAAGGCGTAGTACATCTTGAAGATCAGGGCGTGACCGTCGATGAAGAATATTCTGTCTCGCATTTCTTTGTTTCAGATTTGAAACAAAGTTACGAATAATGTTTCATTATTTTGACTGTCCGGTCGCCTCGTCCACCATGAACAGGGCGTTGGCTGCCGCTGCCATGCAGTTCAGCCAGTCATACCTTTCGATCGAAAGGCCGTCTCCGGTTGCAACTCCGTCCCAGAATGTGGCGATCCTGCCTGATTCCTTCTGGATCCTTGTGATGGTGTCGGCAAGAGTGCATGCCTTGGCAAGGTTGATGCGCTCTCCGGTTGCCTCGTACATCGCCAGGAAAGCCCTGATCATCTTGGCGGATGATGCATCGATCGGTGTGAAGCAGGAGTATTGCTCGAGCACTGAAGGGGATGGCCATGACGGATGGTCGGCGGGAGTCTCCCAGACGAGGAAGCGTTTCTCGCTGAGATCCAGGAGCTTCCTGCATGTCTCGAGGCGAGCCTTGTCTCCAGGGAATCTTTCGAGGATGTAGAGCATGACCTCCACGGCGTTGTCTTTCGTCGGATTCTTGTAAGGCTCTTCCGGCTTGATGTCTTCGAACTGCCCGTCCCAGTTCCAGTCCTTCAGAGGGTGGGATTCCAGCCATGCGAACCCTTCGTCCTCGGCTGTCCTCCACCGGACGTCTCCCGTAGCTCCTGCCAGTGCCCTGAACATGCAGGTCGCCCTGATCGGGACAAGTGTGTTCTCTCCGACAGGTTCGCCTGTGGCCAGGATCATCTTCAGTGGCCAGCTTCCGTCTGGTCTCCTGGTCCTGAGGAATGTCTCTCCGATCCCGATTGCAGCATCAAGGAAACGCTTGTCTCCGGTCTCATTGAAGTAGTCCACGAATGCGATCGCGACATCGGCAGGGTAGAGGAGCATGACTTCTCCGCGGTACTTGTCTGCCCCTTCAGGGTCGTTTCCTACCATCGCGGTCTTGAGGTAAGGTCCGTCAGTCTCTGGAATATACTCAAGTGGCTGCCTTCCATAGGTAGGCGGCCAGTAGGCAAGTGGCGCGTCTGCAGGCTCGAGTTCGCTGAGAAGGTACTCGGCGGAAGCCTTGGCGAACTTCATGGCCTCGGCCTTCTGTGAAGGGTCTGCCTTCGAGAGTGCAAGCATTCCCTCGATGTGGGCTGCGTGAGTCTTGGAGACGTAGGCATTGTGCTGGTAGAGTCGGTAAGGCTTTCCGGTTTCCAGCAGGTTCGTCATGTCGGGAATGTTCATCATGTAGTGGAATGCTGCCAGGGCGGCTTCCCTGTAAGGGCGCGCTGCTGGAGGGTAGCTTCCTTCCTTGAATCGCGCAGAAGTCTCAGGACGAGGCGGGCAGAGCCTGTCGATCTCGTCGTAGCGGTCTATCCCGTCTCCCGGTGCGACGGTGGCAGTGAAGGACATCGCTGCATCCTTGTAGCTGATGCTTCCCTCAAGCACGTCAAGCGCCTCGAGTCCGGCTTCCCTGTAGTCGAAGGCCCAGACGTGCGGGGAGTTCATCCTCAGGATCGGAATCATCTCAGACCTGTGTTCCTTGAAGTACTGGCGTCCCTTCTCCTTGTTCCATCTGTCCAGGTCCAAGGCTTCAAGAGCTGGCATCGCGCGACGCGTGAGTGAATATTCACTGCCACCGCATCTGAGGGTGACGCTTCCGTCCAGGGAACCTCCGAAGACGTTGACTATCAGGAGGCTGTCCTTGATGCGGGCGCTCATCTTCTCATATTCGGGCCTTCCTGTGCACTTGTAGTCCAGCCTGTACCATCCTTTCCTGGAGTTCTTGAAGTCGGTGATGAAGAAGCCTCGCGGCGAACCGCAGTTCATGAGTGCATAGGGGAGACCATCCTCGCCCTTGACTCCTCTCCACCACGATCCGCAGAGGGTACCTCCGATCACTTCCTCAAAGCTGACGTCCTCGGACAGCTCCAATGTGCTTCTCTTTACGGTGTGGGTGTGCCCGCAGAAGGCAACGACTCTCCTGTGGCCCTTGAAGATCGTCGCGAGTGAATCTTTCGCGCTGAACTCCGAGAGAGGGATGTGGCATGAGATCACTGTCCGCATCCTTTTGGGTGTCGCCTTCATGACAGAATCCAGCCAGTGCTTCTGGTCTTCCCTGAAACCACCTTCGTAGCCGTGCTCTCCCTCGCGGACATCGTCCATGGTGATGAATCTTACTCCCTTGAATATGAACGTGGTGTCGACGTATCCCATGTGCCTGCGGAAGGAGACCATGTTCCTTTTCCTGCCCTTTTCGTGGTAGACGTCCCTGTCATGGTTGCCCGGCGCGCAGACCCATGGGCATGGGAGCGAGTCCAGGCTTGACTTCATGATTTCCTGGAGCTGTGGCTTGTCGTTGACCAGATCTCCCATGACGATGACCAGGTCGATGTCACCTCTGTCGCGTACTTCCCTGATGGCCTGCTGGGCGTAGCGTACCTCGTCCATGCTGTCGACCTGTGGGTCCCCGATGAATGCGACCCTGAATGCCGCTAGAATCAAAAGGATAGTTTTCATTCGTTTGCTATTTCTTAAACGCAAGTTAGCAAATCTGTGTTGAATTATCCATAATAATCTACAAATGTGACTTCTTTTGCACGATCAGCCATTACAAGTGAAAGCCTCCCTGCAGGCTTTCCTGCGGAGAGGCTTTCACTGTGTGTATGTCGCTTGGACTAGTAGCTCTGAGCGATTGCGATGAAATCGTCTGCCTTGAGA
>JAGHSC010000267.1 GCA_018066065.1 Candidatus Cryptobacteroides faecihippi | reverse complement strand
AGCTGTTCCTTGAATGAGTAGCCGCCGAGCTCTTCCCTGTAGCTGACCATCTTCGATGCGAAGAACTTCCCGATGCCGGGAAGGGTCTCGAAAGCGGCGGAATCGGCGGAATTGATGTCCAGGAGAGGAATCTCTATGTAGCTCTCAAGTCTTTGGTAGACAGAGTCTTCCACTGCATAGGACTTGGCGAGGTCTGTCTTTCTTCTGAATCGGCCTCCCTTCTGGCGGTAGTTGTCGATCGACTGGGCCTGCTTCAGGCTGAATCCCAGCCGGACGAGGTCGTCGATGCTGACCGTGTTGGGGTCGAACTTGAAGCATTCGTACTTTCTTGGGGAGAATGACCTTCTGACCTGGATGGCTTCGGGGGAATGCTCGGATTCCTTCCTTACGTAGCTTTTCTCTGTCGCTGCTGCTCTGGAGACATGATTCGCTTCCATGAGTGGGGGAGCGGTTTCCGCGGGAGCATATTCAGTGACGAAGACAGTGTCTGGGTCATCGTGGTTGGCAATGATCCTGGTGACTGCTGCATGGTGGATGAAGAGGGCTGACTGATAGCCGATGATGAGGAACACCAGAGCCACCGCTCCGGCAACGAATGAAGCGGACGGTTTCCTGCCGTCCTTGTCTGAGTCTTTCATCTTGTCTGAAGTTCAAGTTTGGGTTCAAGTTTCTAGTCTTCGGTTTCTTCCTTTCTGTCTTTCTTTGATTTTCCCTTGGATGGCGCTCCTGCCACGACGATTACGATCTCTCCCTTCGGTTCGTGCTCCCTGTACCAGGCTGCAACTTCCTTCAGGGTGCCGCGGCGATGCTCCTCGTGGAGCTTTGAGATTTCCCTGGCGACCGAGCATTCACGGTCCTCTCCAAAGAATTCGGCGAACTGCTCGAGAGTCTTGACGAGCCTGTAGGGCGATTCGTAGAAGATCATGGTCCTTGTCTCGGCTGCAAGTTCGGTCAGCATGGTCTGTCTTCCCTTCTTTACGGGCAGGAAGCCTTCGAAGCAGAATCTGTCGCATGGGAGGCCGGAGGAAACGATCGCTGGGATGCAGGCTGTTGCACCTGGAAGTGTCTGTACTTCAATCCCTTCGGCTGCGCATGTCCTGGCAAGCAGAAAGCCTGGGTCGGAGATTCCCGGGGTGCCTGCATCGCTGATGAGGGCGACGTTGAGTCCGCTGAGAATCCTGTCCTTGATCATCTCTGCGGTCTGGTGCTCGTTGAACTTGTGGTGGGACTGGAGCTTCCCGTGGATCTCATAGCGGTGAAGCAGCACGCTGCTTGTCCTGGTGTCCTCGGCCAGGATCAGGTCGGCTTCCTTCAGGACCTTGATGGCCCTGAAAGTCATGTCTTCCAGATTGCCGACAGGAGTCGGTACGATGTAGAGGATGCCTGCCATGTTCCGGCTGCGCTTAGCTGAGTTTCCTTCTGGCAGCCATCATGAGCCTGTAGACCGGCTCGGAGTTGAGGTCCCACTCCGGGAAGTGCTCCTTTACGTAGGTCACAGCTTCCTCGAAGCTTGCCATTCCGTTGAATGCCGTGATTGTGTCCTGGAAGAGCAGCGGGTCTTCCTTGAAGAGGACGTTGATCAGGAGTACCCTGTCGTTGAGGGAGATTGCACTGATGACATTCCTTACCGGTGAACCTGGCCTGTCTGTCCTCCATGCCTGCTTCTCGGCCATTACATCCATGACCGATGTCTCTGCTGTCATGGCATCGACGATGGCCTTCCTGACTTTCTCGGCCTTTTCTTCCTTGACTGTCCTTACAGGTTCCGGTGCAGGTGCGGGGGCTTCGAAGAATGGAAGGTCGTCTGGAGCTGCCTCGGCTTCAGCCTCAGCTACAGCCTCAGGCATGTCGGCAGGGATGTCTTCCGGGATGTCTTCGACAGCAGGGACTTCGACGATCGGCTCCGGTTCAGGCTCTGCCACAGGTTCGGGTTCTGCCACAGGTTCGGGTTCGGCTACAGGCTCCGGTTCGGTAACTGGCTCTGCCACTGGTTCAGGTTCGGCTGCAGGCTCAGGCTCTGCCACCGGTTCTGCGGCAATGTCTTCGGCTACGTCGACCTCCATCGTTTCCTCAGCAGGGACGATCGCGATGTCGATGTCCGAGATCGAGATGTCGATAGGCTCGGATGGAACAGGTGCAATGCTCTCTGAATCGGACGGATTGCAAAGTGCTTTTATCTCATTTTCAATTGCTTCCAGTTCGGATTTGAGGTTGCCGATCCTTGACAGCAGACCGGAGAGGGCTTTCTCGTCGATGTTTCCCATAAAATTTCTATCTTTGTGAGAGTACTATTTTCAACAAAGCTAGCGAAATGTTTTCAGAAAACATAAAAAAAGCCGGATGCATCGAAGTCATCTGTGGTTCCATGTTCTCGGGAAAGACCGAAGAACTCATCCGTAGGATCAGGAGGGCAAAGTTCGCCAATCTCAAGATCGAGATCTTCAAGCCGTCCATCGACACAAGGTATTCCGTGGACGACGTGGTTTCCCATGACTTCCACAAGATCCCATGCCATGCGGTGAAGGACCCCAGGGAGATGCTCAATGTGTCTGACGATGTCCAGGTCGTCGGAATCGATGAGGCTCAGTTCTACGACATGTCCCTCGTCGATGTCGCCCAGGAGCTTGCCGACAGGGGCAAGCGAGTCATCATCGCCGGCCTTGACACCGACTACCTTGGAAAGCCTTTCGGACCGATGCCTTACCTGATGGCTGTCGCTGAGGAGGTACGCAAGGTCCACGCCATCTGCGTGTGCTGCGGCAATCTCGCCAACCATTCCCACAGGCTCTCAAACAGCGAGGAGCTCGTGGTCCTTGGTGAAAAGGATGCCTACGAGCCCCTCTGCCGTGATTGCTATAACAAGGCAATCGCCGAGGAAAGGAAACGTCAGCTTTAGTCCTTGATGCTCTTCAGAGCCTCGCGGATCTTTGCCTCGATCTCGTCGCAGAGTTCCGCGTTGTCCTTGAGCAGCTGCTTTGTGGCTTCACGTCCCTGTGCGAGCTTCTGGTCGTTGTAGCTGAACCATGATCCGCTCTTGCCGATCACATTGTACTCCACGCCGAGGTCGATGATCTCGCCGATGTGGGATATTCCTTCTCCGTAGACGATGTCGAACTCTGCCTTCTTGAATGGCGGAGCCATCTTGTTCTTGACGACCTTGACCCTTGTGCGGTTGCCGAGAGCCTCGTCGCCGTCCTTGAGCTGGGTGATCCTGCGCACGTCGATCCTGACGGACGCGTAGAACTTGAGTGCGTTACCTCCCGTGGTGGTCTCAGGGTTGCCGAACATGATGCCGATCTTCTCGCGCAGCTGGTTGATGAAGATGCAGCAAGTGTTTGTCTTCGAGATGTTTGCAGTAAGCTTTCTGAGGGCCTGGCTCATGAGCCTTGCCTGGAGTCCGACCTTGTTGTCGCCCATCTCGCCCTCGATCTCAGCCTTTGGTGTGAGCGCTGCGACAGAGTCGATGACGACGATGTCGACTGCTCCGGAACGGATGAGATTGTCAGCAATCTCGAGAGCCTGCTCACCGTTGTCCGGCTGGGACACGAGAAGTGTCTCGAGGTTGACTCCGAGAGCCTTGGCGTAGGTCCTGTCGAAAGCGTGCTCGGCGTCGATCATCGCAGCGATGCCGCCCTGTTTCTGGGCCTCTGCGATCGCATGGATGGCGAGTGTCGTCTTACCGCTGGATTCCGGTCCGTAGATCTCGATTATCCTTCCGCGAGGGTAACCGCCGATGCCGAGCGCATGGTCAAGCGCAACGGAACCGCTTGGAATCACCTGTACGTCCCATTGTGGCTGATCTCCCAGCTTCATGATCGTCCCTTTCCCATAATCCTTCTCAATCTTGTCGATCGTGGCCTGCAGCGCCTTCAGTCTTGCTGCGTTGACATCTGCTGCCTTTGCCTCTACCTCTTTTGCCATAATGAAATCATATTTTTTAGTTGTGTGGCGATGGAGTGTCCATCTCTCGCAAAGATATTCAAATAAACCTGATAATCGACTGCCAACTCGGTATTTTTTTCTGTATTTTTGCAAGAAATCGAAAAGTTTATCGACATGCGAGAAAAACTGCTTGGAAAGACACCCACCGAACTCAAGGAAGTTGCACTGAAAGTCGGTCTCCCTGCCTTCGCAGGGAAACAGCTTGCGCAATGGCTCTATGTGCGCAGGGTAAAGAGCATCGACGAGATGACGAACATCTCGAAGGTCGGAAGGGAAAGGCTGAAGGAGGAATATGATCTCGGCGTGATCCTTCCCTCTGCCTGCCAGACTTCCACGGACGGGACGAAGAAATACCTCTTCCCGATAGGGGAGGGCAATGCGGTCGAGGCTGTCATGATCCCGGATGATGACAGGAAGACCCTCTGCGTCTCATCCCAGGTGGGATGCAGGATGGGGTGCAAGTTCTGCATGACGGGAAGACAGGGCTTCCACGGCCATCTTTCCGTTGCGGACATTCTCTCGCAGTTCATCGCCATCGACGAGTCCATGGATCTGACCAACACGGTCTTCATGGGCATGGGAGAGCCTCTCGACAACTACGACAACGTCATGAAGGCAATCGAAGTCCTGACTGCCGACTGGGGCTTTGCATGGAGTCCGAAGAGGATAACCCTCTCGACCATCGGTGTCCTTCCGGCTCTGAAGAAGTACCTGGACAGCTGCCGCTGCCACATTGCGGTAAGCCTCCACAATCCGTTCGGCGAGGAGCGTGCCCAGATCATGCCGTTCCAGAAGGCATGGCCGATCGCCGATGTCGTTGCCCTTCTCCGTGAATATGATTTCACGGGGCAGCGCAGAGTCAGCTTCGAGTACACGATGTTCAAGGGGATGAACGATGACAAGCAGCATGCCGATGCCCTCATCCGTCTCCTGAAAGGCATGGAATGCCGTGTCAACCTCATCCGTTTCCACAAGATTCCGGATGCACCGTTCGACACCACCCCGCAGGTCATCATGGAGAACTTCCGTGACAGGGTGTCGAATCAGGGAATTACCTGTACCATAAGAGCTTCCCGTGGTGAGGACATCCTTGCCGCCTGTGGGATGCTCGCAGGCGAGCACAATCGCTAGCCTTCCTTCCGCCAAACCTTTATCAGCCATGAAAAACATAGTGAGAATCTTTTCAGCAGTCATCCTGCTGCTCCTGGCGGGACACTCCTTCAGTGCCCATGCCCAGCATGACAGGCTGGACCGCTACCATGAGGCCAAGGACCTGAGAGTGGAGAAGATCCGTGCCAAGCTGGACTCTGTCAGGAAGAAGGAACATCGTCCGACCGTCGCTCTCGTGCTCAGCGGAGGTGGCGCAAAGGGCGCTGCCCATGTGGGCGTGATCCGCTATCTCGAGTCCATAGGGATGCCTGTCGATGCCGTGCTGGGAACCAGCATGGGCGGCCTTGTCGGCGGCATCTATGCCTTGGGCTACGATGCAGCCCAGCTTGATTCCATAATCCGCCACATCGACTGGGATGTTGCGCTGAGCGACAAGGTGACGCGTGACTATCTCTCATATTCAAAGATCAAGTACAAGGAAAAGTATGCTCTCTCCTTCCCTTTCTACTACAAGGCAGATGAGTTCCTCCAGCAGAAGAAGGACGAGATGCAGTACCCTCACCGCTCCGGTGACATCCATTTCGGTGCGGCTGACGGCGATGCCACCAACATGGTCAAGGAGAACATCCTTGGCAGCCTTCCGTCCGGAATGGTCTATGGACAGAACGTGAACAACATCTTCAGTTCTCTCTCCGTGGGCTACCAGGATGAGTGCGATTTCTACGATTTCCCGATCCCGTTCCTCTGCGTTGCCACCGACCTGGTCTCCGGCACCGCCAAGGTCTGGACCAGGGGCAAGATCAACACTGCACTCAGGTCGACTATGTCGATTCCGGGTCTGTTCACTCCTGTGAAGACCGACGGCATGGTGCTCGTCGATGGAGGAATGAGGAACAACTACCCGACCGACCTGGCTAAGAAGATCGGTGCAGACATTGTGATAGGTGTTTCACTTTCAAGTGGTTACAAGGGCTACTCCGAGATCAACAACATCGGCGACATCATCGACACCGGAATTGACCTCATGGGCCGAAGCTCGTTCGAAGCCAATGTCGACATCCCGGATGTCACGATCAAGCCGGACCTTACCGGCTACTCGATGATGAGCTTCGATGAGCAGAGCATCAGTACGATCATCGACAGGGGCTATGAGGCTGCCTTGAACGTGGCCGGACAGCTGGATTCCATCAAGGCCATCGTAGGAGACAGCCGCAAGACTCTCAGAAACGTCCCTGCTGCTGACATCGGAACGGAACCGGTGATGGTCTCAGGAGTCGAGATCACCGGCGTGACGGACAATGAGAGCCTTTACCTCATGAACAAGCTCAAGGTGAAGGCCGGTACCATGATGAAGAACTCTGACATCGAGGATGCCGTTGCCACCATCTTCGGCACGGATGCTTTCGACTATGTCAATTACGAGCTTCTCGGGCAGGAGCAGCCATACCGTCTCAAGTTCAACTGCCGCAAGGGCCCTATCAACAAGGTAGGACTTGGAGCGCGTTTCGACACCGAGGAGGTCGTCGCAGTGATGCTCAACATTGGCTTGGGTGTCCAGAAGCTTCAGGGTGCGTCGGTTGACATCACCGGAAAGGTCGGAGCCAATCCTTATGCCGGGCTGGTGTTCTCCCACTCCAACCCAAAGGGTGTCACGGCCAACCTCGGGCTGAGCTACAAGTATGTGGACAGGAACACTTTCAACTTGGGATTCAACAAGTTCACTCTCAACGTTTCCGATTTCAGGGGTGAGCTGTACTTTTCCAACATCAAGTGGTCGAAGTTCTTTCTCAAGTCTGGACTCCGTGCCGACAAGTTCAACATCGGGTCCATCTTTGCCGAGTCGTTCATGGGCGACTACAGCCCGTCTTCGCTCAACAATGGCTATCTTTCAGGCTTCCTCGACGCCAGGAATGACACCTTCGACAATGCTTACATCCCGACGGTGGGAAAGTCCATCGGACTGTCCTACCAGCTGGTCTTCGGTTCACATCCCGTTGCCACCGATGATTTCCATGCCATTTCATTCGATGCACGCAAGGTTTTCGGAGGCGACAGCTTTGCATTCATCCCGTCCGTCAACCTCAGGCTTCTCATCGGCGATGACATTCCGATCGTCTACTGCAACCTGATTGGGGGAATGATGCCAGGACGCTACATGGATCAGCAGATTGCGTTCTATGGCATCGAGAATGTTGCTGCCGCAAGGAAGGACCTGGCTGTCGTGCGCACCGACTTCCGTGTGAGACTGATGAAGAACAACT
>JAGHSC010000050.1 GCA_018066065.1 Candidatus Cryptobacteroides faecihippi | reverse complement strand
AAGCTCGAGAAGATGTTCGCAGACTTCGAGAAGAAGGAGGACGCATTCCACTTCAACTTCGGCTACCAGGGAATCGTCTCTGCAATCGACACTCTCACCGCACGCCATGACGTCATCGTCTACGATGCCGAGGCTCATGCCTGCCTTATCGACGGTATCCGTCTCCATAAGGGCGCTTCCTACAAGTACAGGCACAACAACATCGCTGACTGCGAGCGTGTGCTTGCACGTGCATGCAAGCTCGCCGACGAGCAGGGTGGCGGCGTTCTCCTCATCACCGAGGGCGTCTTCGGTATGACCGGTGCCATGGGTATCCTCGACCAGATCGTTGCCCTCAAGCAGAAGTACAGCTTCCGCATCTTCATCGATGATGCACACGGATTCGGCCTTCTCGGCGAGCATGGCCGCGGTACTTCCGAGGAACTCGGCTGCATGGATGGTATCGACCTCTACATCGGTGCCTTCGCAAAGTCAATGGCTTCAATCGGCGGTTTCATCGCCGGTCCTCGCAGCATCATCAACTTCCTCCGTCTCAACATGCGTTCACAGATGTACGCCAAGTCACAGCCTATGCCGCTTGTCTATGGCAACATCAAGCGTCTCGAGATCATCATGTCTGAGGAAGGTGACGAACGCCGCAGGAAGTGCAAGGAAATCACGATGGCCATGAAGACAGGCTTCGAGGAGCTTGGCTTCGACACCGGTGAGGCAGAGGCTTGCGTCATTCCTATCCACATCGACGGCGGTGGTGTCGCACAGGCATCCAAGATTGCGATGGATCTTCGCGAGAACTACCGTGTCTTCTGCTCTATGGTCATCTATCCTGTCATCCCTAAGGGTATGGTCATCTTCAGGATCGTCTGCACTGCAGCCCACACGATGGAAGATGTACAGTACACCCTCAACGCATTCAAGGAAATCAAGCAGAAGCTTGATGCAGGTGCCTACGACGGTGATGATGTGGCTGCAAAGACCATTATGTAATTTATTGTCAATAAACGACTTATATGCATCCTGACTGTTTTGGGGATAAGGTCATCATCATTACAGGAGCCAGCTCGGGTATCGGGTTGGCTTCTGCCCGTCTCTTCGGCTCCCTGGGAGCGAAGGTCGTGATGGCTGCCCGATCATACGAAAAACTGCTTGAGCTGGCTCCGTCAGTGAGCTCCGACCCGGACAAGGTCCTCTGCGTGAAGACCGATGTCTCCGTCGAGTCGGACTGCAAGGCGCTCATCGAGCAGACTGTCGCAAGGTTCGGAAGGATCGACATCCTCGTGAACAATGCCGGCATCTCCATGAGAGCCATGTTCAAGGATCTCGACCTCAGCGTCATCCATTCTCTGATGGATGTAAACTTCTGGGGCACTGTGAATTGCACGAAGTACGCCCTCCCTTATCTCCTTGAGACCAAGGGACAGGTCGTCGGTGTGATCTCCATCGCCGGCTATTCCGCACTCCCTGCGAGGACTGGATATTCATCATCCAAGTATGCGGTCAGGGGCTTCCTCGACACCATCCGCATCGAGCATCTCAAGGACGGTCTCAATGTGCTTGTGTTCGCACCTGGCTACACTGATTCCAATGTCCGCAAGGCTGCTCTTACCGCAGATGGCTCTCCTCAGGGAGAGACTCCTCTCAACGAGGACAAGCTCATGAGCGCAGAGACCTGTGCGATGTATCTCGCCAAGGCTCTTGCCAAGAGAAAGTCTCAGATGATCCTGACCGGGATAGGCAAGCTGACTGTGATTGCCCACAATCTCTTCCCTAGGCTTACGGACAGGATGACATATTCCTACATTGCCCGCGAGACGGGCAGCCCTTTCAAGTAATGGTCCGATTGTGAGATGAAACTGCCGAAAGTATCCTTCCCATACAAGGTGTACGCCCCGCTGGTCGCGCTGTTCCTTATCCTGACTCTGGCTCTCCCGAGACAGGCTAAGTTTGCGTATGACTACCGGAAGGGGTCTCCGTGGGACCATGAGACGCTGATTGCGCAGTTTGATTTTCCGATTCTAAAGACCGATGAACAGATCAGGGAGGACAGGAGCCGCAACAGTGCCCCTGTCATCCCTTACTACAGATTCCGCCAGGATGTCGTGGACAACGGCAAGAGGGCGATCGAGAGTCTGGACCTTGGCTCGAGCTCCTCGCTCAGGCCAGCCCTGCTTTCCGCCATGGATGCCATCTGGTCCAGCGGTGTCGTCTCCGACGAGGGCGTCAAGGTCGACAACAGGGCAGAGGAGAGCGGAAATGCCGTCCTCTACATCCAGAAGGGAAAGAGGGTGACGAAGAAGCCTGTCGATGAGGTCTACAGGGAATCAGAGGCGAAGTCAAGGCTTCTTTCCGAGGTTTCCTCAAGGCTTCCGGGAAAGAATGTTGACTCTGTCCTCAGGGCCACCGGCGTCTATGACCTGGTTGCCCCTGACCTGGAGTACGATGCCAGGACCACGGACCTGGTCAATCAGGAGAATGCATCGAAGATCTCCATCACGCGGGGATTCGTAAGCGCCGGACAGCTCATTGTGTCCGAGGGCGAGATGGTCACTGCGGAGATTGAGCAGATGCTTGATTCCTACAAGGCTGAATTCGAGGAAAACCTCGGCTACAGTGGCTCCAAGCTGGTTTTCTGGCTTGGAAATGCTCTCCTGTCGTTTGTGATGGTGTTCCTCTTCCTGCTTGTCATCTACTACCTGAACCCGGCAGTGCTGAAGAGCCTGAACAAGTTCTACTACCTGATCTTCATCTTCCTCTTCACTGCATTGATGACTCTTGCTGTGAACAAGTATGCTCCGAAGTTCCTCTACATGGCCCCATTTGCGCTCGCAGCGCTCTATCTGGAGGCTTTCTTCAGGAACAAGATGATCATGCCGTTCTGCTGCGTAGCGTTCCTCCCGCTGCTTATCTTCGCAAGCAACGGAGTGGTTCTCTTCGTCATGTTCATCATTGCCAGCCAGGTCGCAGTACTTGCCTTCAAGCATTTCAACCATGGCTGGACTCAATTCATAATGGCCGCCATGGTACTGGCCAGCCTTCTGGTCACCTATTCAGCGTTCCGGCTTGTGGACATGGTGAATGACAATCCTTACCATGCCGTGCTGCTGATGGTTGTCGGCTCGCTGCTGACCGTCGCCGGCTACACGCTGATCTTCCTTTTCGAGAGAGCCTTCAACCTTCTCTCGACATCCCGCCTGCATGAGCTGTGCGACACGAGCAATCCTCTCCTCAGGGAGTTCGAGAGCCGTGCTCCAGGTTCTTTCCAGCATTCGCTCCAGGTTGCCAACATGGTTGAGGTTGCAGCACGCCGGGTCGGCGCAAATGCAGCCTTGGTGCGTGCCGGTGCCCTTTATCATGACATTGGCAAGATGGAGAATCCTCTCTGCTTCATCGAGAACGAGAGCATGTCATCAGGCGGATCTCATTACCATCAGGGCCTTTCCCCTAAGGAAAGTGCCTCTGCCATCATCCGCCATGTCACGGATGGATTGGAAACCGCTGCAAGGCATAATCTTCCTGACGTGATCCTGGACTTCATCAGGAGCCATCATGGAACATCCTGCACCGGGTACTTCTACAACAAGTACATCAATGAGGGAGGCAATCCTTCGGATTCCTCAGCCTTCTTCTATGGTGGCATGAAGCCTCGTACGAAGGAACAGGTCATCCTTATGATCTGCGACACCGTCGAGGCAGCGTCGCGTACGCTCAAGGACAATTCACAGGAGACCTTCTCTGCTTTTGTCGAGCAGATGGTTGATTCCAAGATGAAGATGGGACAGTTCGCCGATGCTGAGATCAGCATCAAGGAACTGAACGAGGTCAAGGAAGTCCTGAAGGGCTACCTTGCCCAGATCTATCATGAAAGGATCGCCTATCCTGGACAGAAATAAATGGAAATAATAGATAATCAATAAAAAAGTATCAAGAAATGAATGTAACAAAGAATCAGATCGACGATCTGAACATCGAACTGACAATCGCCATCTCTGCTGCCGACTATGCTGAGCAGGAGAAGAAGAGGCTCTCTGCCTACAGAAGGAATGCTGACTTCAAGGGTTTCCGCAAGGGAATGGTTCCTGCAAGTATCGTCAAGAAGCTTTATGGCGACCAGGCTCTCTATGAGGCCATCAACAGCGTCATCGGCGAGCAGCTTGACAAGTTCATCAAGGACAACAACCTCAACATCCTCGGCGAGCCGCTTCCAAGCGAGTCACAGAAGGAGAACGAGTGGAAGTCAGGCAACGACTTCGAGTTCAAGTTCGACCTCGGACTCTCTCCAGAGATCAACATCGAGGTCGGAAAGGATGACAAGGTCACAAGGCACAAGATCGAGATCTCAGACAGCGCTAAGGCTGAGATGAAGGAGAATATCCTCCGTCAGTACGGTTCTCTCGAGGAGGGTACCGCAGCCGGTGAGGATGACTATGTCGTCGCTGACTTCAAGCAGGGCGACAGGATCTCAGAGGGCGCTTATGTTGCAATCAACAAGGTTGAGGGCGATGCAAAGGCAAAGTTCGTCGGTGCAAAGTCTGGCGACACCTTCGAGGTTGACGTGACCGCAGCATTCACAAACGAGACCGACAGGTCATCCATGCTCAAGGTAAAGAAGGAGGAACTTGCAGCTCTCGATCCAGTCTGGACCG
>JAGHSC010000070.1 GCA_018066065.1 Candidatus Cryptobacteroides faecihippi | reverse complement strand
CCTTATAATAATCAATGGTTCATCCCGGGCGGTTCGAGTTACCTTGCAACCCTTGTCTCGGATGCTGGAGGGGAGGTCCTTGGAGCTGTGCCGGGCGCCTTCGAGTCATCGGTGATTTCCGTTGAGGAGGCTTATGCCCTTGCGAAGGATGCTGACTGCTGGATCAATGTCGGCTGGTGTTCAACCATGGGGCAGCTCGAAGGGGAGAATCCCTTGTTCGGCGATTTCGTCTCAGCCATCCGCGCCAATGCCGCTGAGCGTGGGTATTGTCCGGATGATGTTGTCTGGAACAGCAACAAGCGTCTGAATCCCCATGGAGGCAATGATTTCTGGGAATCAGGCGTAGTCCATCCTGACCGGATCCTTAATGACCTGGCCTTGATCTTCAGTGATAGGATTGATGGGGAACTGTACTATTACAGCCCTGTCAGAAGATGACCTTGAAGTCCAGAGTCTTGTTTTCACACCAGGTTCCGTGAACCTCCACTTCGCCATCCTCCCTTGAGGCCAGAGGCTTTCTCGGAGCAAGCTCGATTGCAACAAAGTCGCCGGTCCTGATGTAGACCATCCTGGTCACTTCGGCGACCGCATCGTCCACCATCTCTGCAGTCAAGGCGTCTCCCTTGATGCAGCAGAACGTCTTGTTCCCTTTCTTCAGCTTGAATTCATTGTCTTCCTGGCCGAGTGTGACCGGGAGGAACAGCGGTGTCGGCAGGAAGGATGTGTGGTCGAGGCAGGATGCCTGTGCGTAGCCTTCCTGGCTTCCGTCGATCATTTCTTCCGGGAACAGCAGGACTCCCATGTTGATGCCGTCATAGTAGCGGGATGCAAATTTCTTCCCTATGCTCCTTCCCGGCTTTGAGATCCTGGCGAAGAGAACTGGGGAACATGTCAGCCTTTCCACGAATTCCGGTGGGTAGAAGTCCTCGTTGTCCTTCTCCCATGTTGTGTCCGGGCGGACTATCGTGTGTCCGTCAAAGGTGCGTATGACTATGTTCATCAGAAAATCTTGCCGTTGTTGAACTTGCCTCTGAGCATGTCGAGGGCGTTGTCGAGTTCCTGCCCTTCAAGCGGCTTGCTCATGGCTTCCTTCCTCTCCCTGTCGAACCTTTCCTTCAGGAGGGCGAACTGGCGCTTCGTGTCCATGGTGAACTCTCCGTTCTCGATCCATGCGAAATAGGTCGGCTCGGTCTCGTAGACTGACCTTGCCGTCTTTCCCTTGTGCTTTCCGAAACTGATCACGGGTTCGTTGTCCTTGCCCATCACCAGCCTGCCGGCGTAGTCTATTGTCTTTGGCCTTCCTGCAACACCTGCAAGGAATTCCACATCGTTCTTCAGCGCCGTCTCGTGGTACTTGTCCGGCTCCCTGTACATGTCGAGCTGGCCTTTGAGGACCTCGTAGGTGGCAAGGGTGTCGGCTTCTGCAGAGTGTGCGTTGTCGAAGTCCTCTCCGCCACAGTAGAATCTGTAGGCTGCCCTGAGGTTCCTTGGCTCGAGGTAGTGGTAGAGTGTCTGGACATCGACCATGAGCTTGGAATGAAGGTCTACATCTATCTTCTCGAGCATATTCCTTGCCTTCTCCTTCTTGTCTTCCGCTGCTCTCGGATCTGCTATCCTGTTCTTGCAGTAGGCACGGACGCGCTCGATCTCCTCGGCAAGCATCGGAAGGTCGAACTTCGTGGAATTGAATCCTGCAAGGTCACTGTCCTTGACCCAGTCCATGACCTCTTCCACGATCTGGATGAATTTCTTCTCCCCGGCGACGTCTTCGTCCTTGATCCCGTTCACGGCTGATGCACCTGGGTCCATCGATCTCTGTGCACCCTTGGCGTAGTCCCATGGGCAGACTCTCCATGTCTTGACTTCGTGGTGGCCGTCAGGGAATACCTTGACGAAACTGAGCTCGACGATTCCGTCTATTACAATGTTAAGGCCTGTGCTTTCGATGTCGAAGAACAGCAGAGGCCTTTTGAGAGAAAGGTCCATTGTGGCTGAATGATGTTTTACTGAACCATGATCGGCATGAGGATGCCGCAAACCTTGTCGCTCTCGGCATCTTCCTCGGAAGGAACGATGAGGGCTGCCCTTCTTGCATCCGCGAACTTGAGCACGACGGTCTCGCAGCTCATGTTTGCAAGGATCTCGGAAAGGAATGTCGACTTGAATCCTATTGTGAGATTGTCTCCATTGTAGTCGCAGGAGATCTTCTCATAGGCTGCAATCGCGAAGCCGAGATCCTGTGCCGTGATCTCCATCTGACCTGGCTTGAGGTCAAGCTTGATGTGGTTGGATGCCTTGTTGGCGCAGACTGCCACACGCTTCACTGTGTTGAGGAAGAGCGACCTGTCGATCCTGAGGATGCTGGAGTTGTTCTGAGGGATGACGTCGCGGTACTTAGGGTACTTGCCCACGATGAGCCTGCAGACCATCGTCGTCCTTCCGAGGGTGAACACTACTGTGCTGGAGTCGAAGGCGATCTCGACGGTGTCGAATTCCTTGGAAATGATGGACTTCAGGACAGAAGCCGGCTTCTTGTGGAGGATGAATGAGCACTTCTCGGCTGTCTTTGCATCCTTTGTGGTGTAGCAGATGAGCTTGTGGGAGTCGGATGCCACGAGGGTAGTGCTCTCCTTGTCGAAGTCGAAGAAGATACCGTTCATGGCAGGCCTGATCTCGTCGTCTGCAGTTGCGTAGATTGTCTTGTTGATTCCTTCCACGAGACTTTCGGCAGGGAAGGTGACCTTCTCGGCATCGTCGCTGGCACCCTTGATCTCAGGGTAGTCCTCTGCCGGGAAGAAAGGCAGCACTGAGTTACCGCTTGACCAGCGGCATTCGATTGCGCTGTCGCTTGCCGTGCTGATCACGACAGGCTGGTCTGGAAGCTCCTTGAGAAGATCGATGATGTGCCTTGCCGGTACAGCGATCTTGCCTTCTTCGTCCGTGGAGTCAACCTCGATCTCGGTACGGAGCGTGAGCTCTGAGTCGGATGCGGTGACCGAGAGGATGTTGCCGCTCAGGTCAAAGAGGAAGTTCTCGAGGATGGGAAGTGCAGACTTGGCCGGGATGGCCTTGGAAATCTCCATCAATCCTTTGAGGAGTTCAGTGCTGGATACGTTGAATTTCATATTGTCAAACTTTTTATTGTCAAACTTTTGGACCTGTCGAGGGACAAGGCCTCTAGAAGACAAATATAATAATAATTCGTCAAATAAAAAATGGCATCAAATTTGATTTTCCACGAACCCGGCTGCGGCAGTTGCCACGGCCATGCATGAAAGACAATCTAAACAATATGACTGACATGAAAAAGAATCTTGTAACTGTATTGCTCTCCATTGGATTGAGCATGCTGGCAGCTTATGGTGTCACCAAGGCTGCAGACATCAATGACGGTACAAAGGTGGTTGCCCAGGATGGTACGATCACCAAGACTGTCAATCTGTCACAATCTGAGTATCCGGATCTAACATATGCCGCAGAGTCGGCAGTCAAGGCAGTTGTCTATGTCGGAGTGACCATCACCCAGCAGTATCAGATGGATGATCCCTTCTACCGTTTCTTCTTCGGGAACGTTCCTCAGCAGCAGCGTGAGCAGCAGGGAAGTGGCTCCGGTGTCATCATCCGCCCTGACGGCTACATCGTGACCAACAACCATGTCGTCGCCAATGCCACGAAGATTGAAGTAACGCTCGATGACAACAAGAAGTATCCTGCAAAGATCATCGGTACCGACCCTGCCACCGACATCGCACTGATCAAGATCGAGGCAGAGAATCTTCCGACCATATCCTTCGGCGATTCAGATGCGCTTCGTCTCGGTGAGTGGGTCCTTGCCGTCGGAAGCCCTCTCGGCTACCAGCTCCGCTCAACCGTCACCGCCGGCATCGTCAGTGCAAAGGGACGTTCAATGAATTTCGGCCAGGGACAGCAGAATCCTTATGGTGGATCCAGGGGCGGAAACCAGCTCCACATCGAGTCGTTCATCCAGACTGATGCCGCCGTCAACCCTGGCAACTCAGGCGGTGCCCTTGTCAACAAGACTGGTGAGCTCGTGGGCATCAACACTGCCATCGTTTCGCAGGACGGCTCCTATTCTGGATATTCTTTCGCAGTTCCTGTGAACATCGTGAAGAAGATCGTCGGCGACCTCATAGACTTCGGCTCGGTCAAGAGAGCTGTGCTTGGCATCTCCATGTCCGATCTCAACGAGAATCTCGCAGATGCCCTCAAGTATGATTCTGTCGAGGATATGATGAAAAAAATGAAACTTTCTTCTCTCGAGGGCGTATATATTGCAGAGGTTTCCGACGGCGGTTCAGCTGACAAGGCTGGTATCAGGAAGGGTGACATCCTCCTGACCATCGACGGGTCCAAGGTTACCAACGGCGCATCGGTACAGGAGAAAGTCAACTCCTACCACCCTGGCGACAAGGCCGTCATGACGGTCCTCAGGGATGGGAAGGAGAAGGAATTCAGTGTCGAGTTCCAGGAAAGCGCAGCAGGCAACGGTGTTGCCGCCGCCAATGGCGAAATCGCTTTCTATGGTGCTGCACTCAGGAGCGCATCCAGGGAAACTCTTGCGAGATTCGGTCTCACGAGTGGTGTCGAGGTCGTTTCGCTCGGCTCCGGAAGGATGCTTGAGGCAGGTGCTTCCGAAGGACTCGTCATCGTCTATGTCAACGACCAGCCTGTCAAGTCTCCTCAGGATGTCGTGAACATCGCCAAGGCCGCCAAGAGGTCAGTCTACATCGAAGGCGTCACAGCCGACGGTAGGAAGGCTTATTTCGGCTTCGGAAAGGACTAGACAGACGTAACGATACAGAATGAGACAACTTAAGATCACAAAATCGATCACCAACCGCGAAAGCGCTTCCCTGGACAAGTATCTCCAGGAAATCGGACGCGAGGAACTGGTGTCACCGGAAGAGGAAGTTGAACTTTCGCAGAGGATCCGCAAGGGCGACCAGAAGGCACTCGAGAAACTCACCAGGGCAAACCTGAGATTCGTCGTGTCGGTTGCCAAGCAGTACCAGAATCAGGGACTGAGCCTTCCTGACCTCATCAATGAAGTCAACCTCGGACTCATCAAGGCCGCCGAGAAATTCGACGAGACCAGAGGCTTCAAGTTCATCTCCTATGCAGTGTGGTGGATCCGCCAGTCGATCCTTCAGGCTCTTGCCGAGCAGTCCAGGATCGTCCGTCTTCCTCTCAACCAGGTTGGTTCGCTCAACAAGATCAACAAGGCACTGTCTCAGTTCGAACAGAAAAACGAGCGGGCTCCTTCTAATGAGGAGCTCGCTGAAATGATAGATATCCCGCAGGACAAGATCTCGGACACACTCAGGGTCTCCGGAAGACATGTGTCCGTCGATGCTCCGTTCGTCGAAGGTGAGGACAACAGCCTTCTCGACATCATCCCTAACGATGATTCACCGATGGCTGACAGGGGACTTGTCAACGAGTCCCTCAGCACCGAGATCGAAAGGTCTCTCCAGATTCTCACATCCCGTGAGCGTGAGATCATCAAGTCATTCTTCGGCATCGGATGCCAGGAGATGACTCTCGAGGAAATCGGAGAGAGACTTGACCTGACAAGGGAGCGCGTTCGCCAGATCAAGGAAAAGGCGATACGCAAGCTCAAGAAACCATCTGCAAGCAAACATCTGAAAACATATCTTGGCTAATGACACCTGAAATGTTCATCGCCGCCAAGGCGGCACAGGCCATCAAGGCCTTGTATGGTGCGGAAGTGGAGGCATCCACTCTGCAGGTTTCAGTGACAAGGAAAGAGTTCGAAGGCGACTTTACATTGGTCGTCTTCCCTCTTTTACGCATGTCACATTCAACTCCTGAAAACACCGGCAACGCAATCGGCCAGTGGCTGAAGGACAATGTCCCGGAAATCTCCGACTTCAACTGTGTCAAGGGATTCCTGAACCTCCTGTTCTCCAATGTCTACTGGAACGGTCTCTTCAAGGAGATCACTACCGACCCTTCATTCGGAAACCTTCCATCGACGGGAAAGAACATAATGGTGGAGTTCTCTTCACCAAACACAAACAAGCCGCTTCATCTCGGCCACATCAGGAACAACCTTCTCGGTGATTCCGTTTCAAAGCTTCTGAAGGCTGCGGGCAACAACGTCATCAAGACGACCCTTGTCAACGACAGGGGAATCCACATCTGCAAGTCCATGCTCGCATGGCAGAAGGTGGGTGAAGGCGCCACTCCGGCCTCCAGCGGCAAGAAGGGCGACCATCTTGTCGGCGACATGTACGTTGCGTTCAACGACATCTACAAGAAGGAGGTCGATGAGCTCATCGCAGGCGGCATGAGCGAGGATGAGGCCAAGAAGGAGGCTCCAAGCCTCAAGGAGGCACATCTCATGCTCCAGAAGTGGGAGGCAGGCGACAAGGATGTCCGTGATCTCTGGGCTACCATGAACGGATGGGTCTTCGAAGGATTCGACCAGACCTACGCCGCTCTCGGCATTGACTTCGACAAGGTCTATTACGAGCACGATACCTATCTTCTCGGAAAGGAACTCGTTCAGGAAGGCCTCCGCAAGGGCGTATTCGTGACCGATCCGGATGGCTCTGTATGGTGCGACCTCACCGGTGACGGCCTCGACCGCAAGATCGTGCAGCGCTCCGACGGCACATCGGTCTACATCACCCAGGACCTCGGAACTGCTGAGAAGCGATTCAGCGAGAATTCTCTCGATTCACACATCTATGTCGTGGGAAACGAGCAGGACTACCATTTCCAAGTGCTCAAGCTCATCCTCGGCAAGCTCGGCTTTGCATGGGCTGACGACATCTTCCATCTTTCCTATGGAATGGTCGAGCTCCCGGAGGGCAAGATGAAGTCCCGCGAAGGTACCGTCGTCGACGCCGACGATCTCATCCAGAAGATGTACGAGGAGGCAAAGGCTACTTCCGAAGAGTCAGGAAAGCTTGCTGACATGACTGACGAAGAGAAGGACAAGCTCTATCACATGATCGGCCTCGGCGCCCTCAAGTACTTCATAATCAAGGTTGACCCTAAGAAGACTATGCTCTTCAACCCTAAGGAGTCCATCGACTTCAACGGTAACACAGGCCCATTCATCCAGTACACCCATGCCAGGATCAGGTCGATCCTCCGCAAGGCTCAGGACAAGGGAATATGCTTGGATGCGGCCGGCCTGCCGGAGGTCGCCCTCAGTGCCAAGGAGATCAGGCTCATCAAGATCCTCAATACCTACCCTTCAAAGGTGGGCGAGGCTGCAGCCGCCCTTTCTCCTGCCGTCATCGCGAACTACGCATATGACCTGGCAAAGGAATTCAACCAATACTATCACGATACACCGATCCTCAAGGAGGAGAATGCAGACACCCTCATGATGCGCCTTGTGCTCATCGATGCAATCTCTGCCGTCCTCCGCAAGGCTATGGCCATCCTTGGAATAGAGCTTCCTGAAAGAATGTAGGGAAGTCCCTGCACAAAAAGTACAGATGTCCGCTGACAACTACATGTTCCCGACATCCGTGAAGGAGGTCGCTGCGCTTGGTTGGGACTACATCGACATCATCCTGGTGACAGGTGATGCCTTTGTAGACCATCCTTCGTTCGGCACAGCCTGCATAGCAAGGTGGCTTCAGCACTTCGGGTACCGTGTTGCCGTCATCCCTCAGCCTAACTGGAGGGATGACCTGCGCGACTTCCGCAAGCTTGGGGCTCCGAGGCTGTACTTCGGTGTCAATGCAGGTGCAATGGATTCGATGGTGAACCATTACACTGCCGGAAAGCGACTCCGCCATGATGATGCCTATACCCCTGAGGGAAAGGCCGGACAGCGTCCGGACTATGCTGTCAGTGTCTACACCAGGATCCTCAAGGACCTCTATCCGGACGTTCCTGTCGTCATAGGTGGGGTCGAAGCCTCTCTGCGCAGGCTTACCCATTACGACTACTGGAAGGATGAGCTTGTGCCATCCATCCTGGACTGGTGTCCGGCAGACTACCTCTGCTATGGAATGGGGGAGAAGCCGATGATCGAGCTTACCAGGGCCATCGAGGCCCAGCGTAACCCGCGCGAGATCCAGAAGCTTCCTCAGATCGCCTTCAGGATGACCGGAAAGTGGAAGGTGAAGGAACCTCTTGTGCTTCACTCGTTTGAAGAGTGCCGGAAGGACAAGGCCGCTTTCGCCGAGAACTTCCATCTCATCGAGACACACGCCAACATGCTGCATCCTGACACGATCATCGAACCTGTCGGTGACGGCTATGTGCAGGTCAATCCGCCATATCCGCCATCCACTACCGAGGAGATGGATTCGTTCTGGGACCTTCCGTTCACGAAGCTGCCGCATCCGCGCTACAAGGGAAAGAGGATCCCGGCCTACGACATGATCAAGGACTCGATCATCACTCACAGAGGATGTTTCGGAGGCTGCAATTTCTGCACTATCGCCGCCCATCAGGGCAAGTTCATACAGTCGCGCTCTCAGGAATCGATTGTCAGCGAGGTCCGCAAGCTGGCCAAGATGCCATCGTTCAGGGGAAACATCTCCGATCTCGGTGCTCCTACGGCCAACATGTACGGAATGCATGGGAAGAATCAGGAACTCTGTGCCAAGTGCAGGCGCAAATCCTGCCTCTACCCGGCTCCGTGCCCGAACATGAATCGCTCCCACAAGCAGATCCTCGAGCTTTACAGGAAGGTCGATTCCGTCCCTGGAATCAGGCATTCCTACATCGGCAGCGGCATCCGCTATGACCTCTTCCTCGACAAGGATGGCTTCATCGACGAGACTTCGCAGCCGTACCTCAAGACGCTGATCCTCGACCACACGTCCGGCCGTCTCAAGGTCGCTCCGGAACACACCGAGGACAAGGTTCTCAAGTACCTCGCGAAGCCGTCCTTCAAGCTTTTCGAGAGACTGAGGATCGAATTCGACAAGATCTGCGCGAGGGCAGGGCTGAGGACCGGGATCGTTCCGTACTTCATCTCCTCGCATCCTGGATGCACGATGAAGGACATGGAATGCCTGGCCAGGCATCCGGCCCTGAAGGGCATCTACATGGACCAGGTCCAGGATTTCACACCGACCCCGATGACCACCTCGTCGGTAATGTTCTACACCGGAATCGACCCGAGGGACATGAAACCGGTCTTCGTGGAGCGCGATATGGAGAAGAAGAAGAGGCAGAAATCTTACTTTTTTCAAAAATAACGCTGCAATTGTTTCGGGATTCAGAAAATAGTCTTAATATTGCACCGAAATTAACGAGAACAACATGGGATACACACCAGACAATAAGAAAAGGCACGTAGTAAGCTATGAAAACATGTCAGAGCTCCTGGCAAGTGCTTTCAATGAGAAGTACCCGAAGGGGTTCAGCGATTATCTTCCTGACCTCGTGAAGTACACCAAGCCTGATGGAACTCCATTCTATGCAGTGACCATGGAGACAGAGGATGCAATCTATCTCGTCAAGATCAAGGTCAAGACCGATGATGCCGATGCTCTTGAAAGATGGCTCGATGGAGAGGATGATGGAGGAGATGATGAAGGAGGAGCAGGAGATGGAGCAGGAGATGCAACCCTTCCTGATGACAACATCTCACAGTACGGAAGCGGAGACGACGACTCACAGGACGCTTAGGTATTTTTCTTACGATACGGACCTCGGAAGGCAGATGCTTTTCGGGGTCTGATTTTTTTTATTATCTTTGTTTAAACGTTAAATTGCTGACAATCTGATTCAATTATGATAGGAATAGGAATAATTGGATGCGGAAAGATCTCCCAGATCCGCCACATCCCTGAGTATCTTGACAACCCGGAGGCAAGGATTGTCGCATGCTGTGACAACAATCAGGAACGAGCAGCAGAGATAGCTGCCAGGCTGGGGGCGAAGGCATATTCAAGCGTCGACGAGCTCCTCTCCGATCCTGAGGTGTCAGCTGTCAGCGTCTGTGTCGCAAACAATGCCCACTGTGAGGTCACAGTCAAGGCTCTCAAGGCAGGAAAGGATGTTCTCTGCGAAAAGCCGATGGCTACCACGATCGAGGATTGCGAGCTTATGGTACGCACGGCAAGGGAATGTGGACGCAAGCTCATGATCGGACAGAACCAGCGTCTCGCCGAGGCTCATGCAAAGGCGAGGGAGCTGATTGCAGCAGGCACCATCGGCAAAGTCCTCTCCTTCAGGACTTCCTTCGGTCATTCCGGACCAGAGAGCTGGAGTGTGGATCCGGGCCGCAACACCTGGTTCTTCGACCGCAAGGTCGCAGTCATGGGTGTCATGGCCGATCTCGGAATCCACAAGACTGACCTGATCCAGTACATCCTCGGCCAGAGGATCGTCGCAACGTCGGCACGCCTTGTCACGATCGACAAGACAGGCCCTGACGGCGAACTCATCGGAGTCGACGACAATGCAATCTGCGTCTATGAAATGAATGGGGGAGCGATCGGTACCATGACTGCCAGCTGGACCTATTACGGCGCCGAGGACAATTCCACCGTCATCTACGGAACCGAGGGCAACATGACCATCTACGACATCGACAGAGCCCCGATTGTCATCAGGAAGAAGGGCGGTGAGGTCATCGAAGTCCAGTCAGGCCAGATTCAGACCAACGACAACCAGACAAAGTCCGGAATCATCGATGCCTTCATCGATTGCCTCGTGGAGGACAGGGAACCAACAATAAGCGGCCAGGATGTCCTGGCCGCGATGAGAGCTGTCTTTGCAAGCATCAGATCCTCTGAGGAAGGGATCCGTGTGGAGATACCTGAGAACAGGTAGTCCCCATCTTACTTGACCCTGTAGATTTCCGGGATTTCAGGCCTGTCGACACCGACCGTCACGTTGACATGCCAGTCAAGGTTGTTCGTGTAGAGGTGGCGGTAGTCGAAAGGCTGCTGCATCCACACACGGAACAGGTTGCCTTCCTGCCATGTGTTTCCCGCAGAACAGTAGTCGCACATCGGAAGTGTGTGGAGTGCACCTGATTCGTCAGCGACAGGGACGTCGAAAGTCATCCAGATCGCATCGATGCCTGAATTGCCGGTAGGCTTGAGCTCGATGTGGTTGTCACGGTCGCCTGCAAACTCGTATCTGAGCATAGGCGGCTCTGAGACACCATCCCTTCTAGGTACAAGCCTTGTGTCGAATGCCAGCACCACTGGGCCGCGCATGATGGCCTTGTCGCCGACACCCGAAGGAGCATCGATCACGCGTCCGCGCATGTCGAGGCTGAGCTCGATGACATCACCGTCCTTCCATGTCCTTGTAATCGTTGAATATGCGCCCTTGACGGCGATTCCCTCAAAAGGCTTTCCGTTGACGAGAACCTTTGTCTGCTCGCTCCATGAAGGGATCCTGAGTGCGATGTCCATCTTCTCTTCCCTGGCCAGGCCCACTGTGATCCTGATGTCGCCGTCGGAAGGGTAGGCAGACTTCATGTCCAGAGTGATGTCCTGCTTCTGAGGTGTCTGGAGCTTTGTCTGCATGGTTCCGTAGAAGTTCATCGCAACGCCTCTCTTCGAAGTCATCGCTGCCCATGAAGGAAGGGTCATCAGACCGCGCGGACCGTTTGCCACGCAGCAGCTCATCACGACATCAGGGAACTGCTGATGGCTGTGGACGCGTTCTCCCATGAGGCTGGAGTAGTAGGCCCACCATTCTCCGTTCGGAGACATCGCTCCGAGGCATGCATTGTAGAGCGAGATCTCAAGCTCGTCTGCGTACTTGCTTTCTCCGGTGAGACGGAGCATCTGGTAGAGATACTTCATCCAGGTGGCTGTGACACAGGTCTCCATTCCCTGGTACAGAGGCTCGGTCTGGCGCATCTTGCCGTGGCACCAGATCTCCTGGAGCGAAGCCGATCCGACGAGCATGATCTCGTCACGGATGATCGTGTCGATGAGCTTGTGGGAAGCCTCGTAGTAGATCTTCTCTCCGGTCGCGCGGTAGAGTTCGCAGAGACCTTCGTAGCAGGACATCATCTCGTAGGCCTTGGGAGCTCCGCTCATCTTCCAGAGAGGAGTGCCTGAGATGGCCTCCTGGATCAGTCTGATTCCGGTAGGGGAAAGCTTGTTCGGCGTGTCCCATGACTTGACGATGTGCCTTGCGAAGTCAAGGTACTTCTGGTTGCCGGTCCTTTGGTAGAGGAGTGCGATCGGCTCGAGCACTGAGCTGGAAGCCAGTCCCTTCCATCCGATCCATCCGGTCTCGGCGATGTTCTTCCCGCTTTCCGGACCGATCTCGTCGATCAGGTTGTCAGCCACCTTCACCGCTGACTCGAGGACAGCTGCGTCGCCGGTCTGGTCATAGTAGCTCAGAAGGCCGAGCATCACATATTTCCTGCCCCAGATGTCCCAGTCGCCGAGGTGGTACTCGTCTGGGTAGGTGCCGATGTAGCCATTGGCATCCTGGGTTGCCATGAGATCCCTGATGGCCTTCTCGATCACAGCCTTGTGAGCCTCGGTAGGCTGGTAGGCGTAGCCAAGCATGGCTCCGGTGAACCACTTGCCCCAGAATTCGGAGCGGAAGCCCCAGTTTCCGTCAGGCTTGTCGCGAAACGGCTGTACGACTCTGTCGATGTCCTGGGCCATGAGCCTGTTCTCGATGCAAAGGTCGAGCTTGTTTCCAATGAAGCCGTCGATCTGGACGGCATGTGCAGGCGCAGGGTTGAGTACGTTCTCCACTTCGATCGCCAGGGCCGGCTTCTGCGCAGGCTTGACTTTCTTTGCGGACACGGAAGGCGAGGTGACGAGGAATGTCATCATCGCGAAAAGAAAAACTCTCTTCATGATAGTTATGCGGTTTTTTGAATATCCAGGTGCGTTACTGGGCGAGCAGTTGGCGGACGAGGGTTGAGACGACCTTGCCGTCTGCCTGGCCTGCAAGCTTCTTGGTGGCAGCTCCCATGACCTTGCCCATGTCCTTCGGGGATGAGGCTCCAGTCTCGGCGATGACTTCCTTCAGGATGGCGACGATCTCCTCCTCGGTAAGTGCCTTCGGAAGGTAGGTCTGCATCACGTTCATCTCTGCCAGTTCCTTCTCTGCGAGTTCCGGACGGTTGCCCTGGGTGTAGATCTCGGATGACTCCTTAACATTAAAAAAAAAATTCTGGATGATCTTCAGGACGTCTGCGTCGGTGAGCTCATGGTTGGCGCCGGAAGTCTTTTCCACGAGGATGGCCGTCTTGATGCCTCTCACTGCATTGAGCCTGTCGGTGTCGTGGGCCTTCATTGCCTCCATTATGTCTTTCTGTATCTGCTGTTCGAGTGTCATGGTGAAATTGATGTTTAAGGTTGTTTTCTACACTATCTGTAAAGATAGGCATAATTCGGGAATGTTCCGTGCCGGAATGCAGCAAAAAATCCCTCACCCGACGGATTGCGGGTGAGGGAAGATTCTGCGGTGTCCTGCCTGACTAGATCGTGTCGAGCGCCTGCGAGAGGTCGCCGATGATGTCGTCGATGTGCTCCACGCCGATGCTGAGCCTGACCGTGGAAGGGGAGATGT
>JAGHSC010000100.1 GCA_018066065.1 Candidatus Cryptobacteroides faecihippi | reverse complement strand
TCGCATGGGGCAATCCCGATGCCTGCGGCCTGCAGTACCTCGACATCCGGAAGGTCATCTCCAAAGTACATGACTTCGTCCCTCCTGAGCTTGTGCCTGCGGCAGAAATCGTCGAAATCCTCGATCTTTATCCTGGATCCGAGGTAGATGTCCTCCGGCTTGATGCCGTTGCTCTTGAACCTGTTCCTGATGCTCTGGGAACGACCACCGGTGATGACACCGATAGGGTAGCCGTGCATGCATGCCATCCTGACGGCGAAGCCATCCTTGGCATCGAAGGTCCTGTAGAGCTGGCCTTCGAGATCTGCCAGGATGCCACCGTCCGTCATTACTCCATCAATATCAAACGTGAAACCTTTGATATCTTTGAAATCAGTCATTTCCGTACTATTTCCTAAAGTTATGATTTAGCTCCGTTCGGGCCAAACTGAGGAAGGTCTCCGAGGTTGAAGGTGCCGCCGCCCTGCTGCTTTGCGCCTCCTGAAAGATCGATGAGGCCGAACTGTGACTCGTACTTCGTGACGTTGTCCATGAGGGCATTGAGAAGCCTCTTTGCGTGTTCAGGAGTCATGATGACCCTGTTGTTGACCAAAGCCTTGTTGAGACCAGGCAGCATGGCTGCGAAGTCGAGGACGAACTCGCTGTGCGAGTGTGTGATGATTGCGAGGTTTGAATATGAGCCCTGTGCAACCTCTGGCCTGAGCTCGAAGCCTATTTCTTTTTTCTCTTCCATAATTACTGGTTCTATTTAAGGCAAAAATAGTGAAATTTGTGCTATATTTGTATTCTTTGAACGTAGTATATTATAGATATGAGCGAGAAAAAAGAGCTTTCTGCCAAGTACAGCCCGTCAGAGGTTGAAGATAAGTGGTACGCCTGGTGGACGGAGCACAAGTGCTTCCATTCAGAACCGGACGAGAGAGAACCATACACCATCGTGATCCCGCCGCCTAATGTGACAGGTATCCTTCACATGGGCCACGTGCTTAACAACACCCTTAACGACGTGCTGATCAGGAAGGCCCGCATGGACGGCAAGAACGCCTGCTGGGTTCCTGGAACGGACCATGCATCGATTGCAACCGAGAGCAAGGTCGTTGCCAAGCTCAAGGGAATGGGCATCTCAAAGGAGGATCTCACGCGTGACGAGTTCATGAAGTATGCGTGGGACTGGAAGGAGGAGCATGGTGGCATCATCCTCCAGCAGCTCCGCAAGCTCGGTGCATCGTGCGACTGGGACAGGACCAGGTTCACAATGGATCCGGATCTCTCCGACGCAGTGATCGCCACTTTCTGCCATTTCTACAAGAAGGGTCTGATCTACAGGGGAGTACGCATGGTCAACTGGGATCCTGTCGCCCTCACCGCAATCAGTGATGACGAGGTTATCCACAAGGACACCCAGAGCCACTTCTATCACCTCAGATACTACATCTCAGACGGTAACGGCAACCCAACCGACAAGTATCTCGTGATTGCCACCACCCGTCCGGAGACAATCATGGCGGATGCTGCCATCTGTGTCAACCCTAAGGACGAAAGACATTTCTGGCTCAAGGGCAAGAAGGTCATCATCCCTCTCGTGAGCAGCGAGATCCCTGTCATCGAGGATGACTATGTGGAGATGGATTTCGGTACGGGCTGCCTCAAGGTCACCCCTGCGCACGATGCACATGACTATGAGATCGGTCTGCGCCACAACCTCCCTGTAATGGACATCATCGATGACCATGGCCGCCTCAATGAGAAGGCTGAGATCCTTGTCGGTGAGGACCGTTTCGTTGCAAGGAAGAAGATCATCGGCCTCCTCGAAGAGGCAGGATGTCTCGAGAAGATAGAGGACTACACCTCTCCGATTGGATATTCAGAGAGAACCAACGCCATCATCGAGCCTAAGCTCTCCGCACAGTGGTTCCTCAAGATGGAAGGCCTTGCCGCACAGGCTCTCGAGGCCGTCGAGTCCGGCAACATCAAGTTCATCCCTGACAAGTACCGCAACACCTACCGCCACTGGATGGAGAACGCCCACGACTGGTGCATCTCCCGCCAACTCTGGTGGGGACAGAGAATTCCTGCATACTATCTTCCTGATGGCCAGGTGGTTGTCGAGGAAAGTGCAGAGAAGGCTCTTGCTGCTGCCCAGGAGATCGATCCGGCAATTACCGCTGCAGATCTCCGTCAGGACGACGATGTCCTCGACACATGGTTCTCATCATGGCTCTGGCCTATCTCGGTCTTCGATCCGGAGATGCCTGGACATCCTGAGCACAAGCCTAACAAGGATCTCGCATACTACTATCCTACCAATGACCTCGTGACCGGTCCGGACATCATCTTCTTCTGGGTCGCCAGGATGATCATGGCAGGCGGCGAGTTCATGAACGACAAGCCTTTCAGCAATGTCTACTTTACCGGTATCGTGGGGGACAAGCTGGGAGGGAAGAT
>JAGHSC010000087.1 GCA_018066065.1 Candidatus Cryptobacteroides faecihippi | reverse complement strand
TGCTTCTCATCTGGGCGTTCGGATCATCCTCTAGGTTGATTCAGAGTATAAGCCTGAGAGAAGCACGGTCTAGGAAGTCTACGAGCAGATCATCAACGACCTCCTTGAGGCTGAGAAGATCATCGATCCTTCTTATGAAAGGCCTGGTACTACCGATGCAAGCGCTTCTGCAAACATCAACTCCATCAGGGCTCTCCTTTCAAGGGTTTATCTTTACTCAGAGCAGTGGCAGAAGGCAGCTGACTATGCTACCCTCGTCATCAACAGCGGCAAGTACAAGATGTGGACTGCCGATGAGGTTGCCAAGGTTGAAAAGGGCAAGTTCTCCAGCGTCTTCAATACCAACGTCCCTAAGGGCGGCGAAGTCATCTTCGAGGTCTATGAAGGACTTGGACAGGGCTACGGCGGAGGAAATCTGAATGTCTGCGGTATGTCCAGCTACAATGGCTATGGCGACTGTGGCGCTTCTCAGGATCTCCTTGACCTTTATGAGGACGGTGACGTACGTGCACTTCTCGTAAGTCCTGATGAGGATGGCAGAGCTCTCTTCACCATGAAGTACTTCGGAAAGGGTCTCAACTCGATCGATGTCAACAACACCATCATACTCCGTCTTTCCGAGATGTATCTCAACCGTGCAGAGGCTATCATCAATGGAGCATCTGTCCCTGGTGTCACCGCTCTCGGTGACCTTGAGACCATCGCCAAGAACAGGAATGCATCCATCCAGCCTGCAACCAAGGGTGGCGTCTATGCTGAAAGGGCAAAGGAGCTCGCATGGGAAGACCATCTCTGGTTCGACCTTGCCAGAACGGGAAGGGCCATGACAAGAACCGATGTTGCTGGAACCCAGGTCCCTACCAACATTCCTGCAGGTGATTACCGCTGGGCCATGCCTATCCCGGACAGGGAGTTCACGGTCAACCCTAACCTCGTACAGAATGATGGCTACGCTAAATAATAGGAGGATTGGATATGAAGATTTATTATAGAATATTAGCTATCATGGCAGCTGCGGCATTTGCAGTTGCATGTGACCCTAACAAGACCCCTGAGTTCAATGATGAAGATGCGTTTGCATCTTTCGACAAGGCGTCCTTCGCTTTCAACGAGACCGCAGGTACGATTTCCATCCCTGTGACTGTCGCATCCATCAACCCGCTCAAGACTTCCGTTACCTACGAGGTAGACACTGAGAATTCCACTGCTGTGGTTGGTGAGGATTTCTCTTTCGCCGACAACACAGGCGTACTTGCCTTCAGCGGCTCGGAGAGAACCAAGACCATCGACATCAAGCTCGAAGACAAGAGTGGAATCTACACTGGTGACAAGTCGATCGTCATCAAGCTCAAGAGTGCTGTCGGTGTCAATGTCGGTGCTGAGAACAGCTGCCGCATCAGCATTCTCGACCTCGACCATCCTCTCGCTGACATCCTTGGTGATTACACCGTGACGTGTACAGACTACTACAACGGAGCTGTTTCCTACACCATGACCCTCTCAAAGGATCCTGATGACATCACCATCGTATGGTGTAACGCTCTTGCTCCTGTCTGCCTCACTGCAACGGAGGCTGATGGCCCGATGGATTGCTGGGGAAAGGTATCTGAGGATCACAGCACGATCACGTTCGAGATCGGACAGAAGCCTGGCGCCGACTTCGGCTATGGCTCACTGGTTCTCTGCGAGTGGTATCTCCAGGGCGGCGGTCTCTATGTCAATAGCTCGGGCGACTCTATTGTCCTCACCAAGACTGCCGATGGTACCTTTACCACGGACTTTGACATCGCTTTCGTTGACGACCAGTACGTCTGGAAAGGTGGTCTCCTCTTTGGAAAGAAGTGGAATGCTGCTAACGGAACCGATTACGTTATTACCTGGACAAAGAAGTGATAATCTAATCAGATCATGAAGAAATCAATCAAGTATCTTACAATAGCTGCTCTTGCAGCATCTGTGATGGTTTCCTGCCAGTACGGTGAGGATGAGGTGTCCAATCCAGTGGACAAGGCACCTGCCATTGCCATCACGGTCAATGAGGTAGGGGATGATGCCTGCAGCTTCACGGTTGCTCCTTCCGGCACTGCCCTCTATTACAGCTACTCAGTGGTTGAAGGCAATGTCTTCAGCGCACCTGACGCTGCCAAGCTTTACTCTGTCTCTGCCGGTGGTATCAAGAAGGGTACTGTCAAGTACGCTGAGACGCCATCTGCTACAATCTCCCTCTCAGGACTTGACTGCAACGCTGACTACACTGTCTTCGCTGTCGCAGGCAGCCCTGAAGGTGTTCCTGGTGAGGTTGCCATCCAGCATTTCCACACCACCGACACCGTCAATCCTGAAGTTGTCGACGCTGCTGTCGAGGATGGCTCACTCGTGCTTACCTTCAGCGAGCCTGTCAAGTTCGTCGTCGGAAAGGAAGTGACTGTCGAGGCTTACGCTCCTGCAAGTTTCTCTTATCAGCACTACAGGTATGCCGCTGAGCCAGAGGCTTCATTCGTCATCAAGTCAGGAGAGACTGACGGCAACTCTGTCGTCCTTCCTATTCCTGAGGATGCATTTGTCCCTGGCGCTCTTCTCGCTGTCTCTTATCCTGATGGCACCTTCATCGATGCAGTCGAGCTTCCAATCGAGGGTCAGGAAAGCTATGTCTTCGGAAACTATTATACGTCCGAAGGCTGGTATCCTGAGACCTACGGTATCGTCATCGAGACCGAGCCTGATTCATTCGAGCTTGGAGATGAGCTTGACCTTGGCGACATCACCGCCATCGACGATGGTGAGGACTATGTTCCGGTACTTATCTTCCCTCTCGGTGAAGGCATCGGGTACTACCTTGACATGAACTACGGCTACCTCTACGAGACCTACGACTGGGATGACGACAACACTGTCGGCACTGTTACCTATTCACAGGTCACAGCAGATGGACGCAAGAGCACCAAGACAATCAAGCTTGGCTACGGCGAGGATGCTGAATACGATCTCATCGAGCTCGAGGACGGAATCTATGGATGTGTCTACCTTTATGAGGAACCTCTTCCTGGTGACACCGTAACAGTCGTCCTTCCTCCTTACTGCTATGTCGACAAGTATGGCAACGTCAATGCAGAGAAGACCTACACCTTCACCTATGTAGGTTCTTCAGATGCTTCAGAGGGCGAATAATCCTCGTCTTCAATACTTTTCAGAGAGGAGACCGGCATTCAGCCAGTCTCCTCTCTTGCTTTCTGTACGTTTTGCCATGAACGAAATTATGTCTAAATTTACAAGTTTCAAGTACCATTGCTAATTAATGTTCAGAACCAGGATATGAAAAGATCGATCATCGTGCTTGTCGCATTGATTTCGGCATTCGTCTCAGTCAGGGCCCAGGGCCCTACCACGACATGGCCTTATGTCTACTCGGATTTCGAGCAGGGAACGGTTAACTTCACGAAGAAGGGACAGAAGGGAGGCTTGTTCAACATCTGCATCGATGGCGCACGCCTGCATTTCATCGATGGGGATCTGGTGAAGTCCGCTTCTCCAGGGGAGGTAATGTCAGTCATGATCGGCAAGGACCTTTTTCAGAATGTCCTTGGCAGGATGGTCAAGGTGCTGGCCAAGTCCGAGAAGTGTCTTGTCGTCGAGGATAATGAGATTGACTTTGCGACACTCAACTCCACGGAAGCAGCATACGGTTCCTCTTCCAACACGCTGGGCAACATGAGTCTGTCCTCTCTTGAGGGAATCGGAGGATCGAACTCCAGCTCGAGCCTCAATCACATGGAACTCAAGCATAACAAGGACCAGGGCAAGGAGCTTCCGCTCATTGTCAAGAAGTACATCGTCGTCAAGGGACATAAGATCTTCTGTGCGAAGAAGGATATCATGGAAACCGCACCCGACAAGGCTGCCATGAAGCAGTACTTCAAGGAGAATTCAGTGAAGTGGAAGGATGAGGTTTCACTCATGGCTCTTGGTGATTTCCTTTACGAACAGCTTTAAGACGAAAACTCAGGATGAAAAGGATATTTTCTTCTCTCATGACTCTTGCCATCCTTTTCGGATGTACGGAGAAACCTTTGGAAATGGTTGATTCACAGGAAGAAGCTGTGGCTGTCCCGGAGGAGGATGCCGCGTCTGAACCTGGCATCGGCATCGTCGAGTTCGATGATGACATTCTTGCCTTGATCGAGGACGACCTCTCTGCGGGGAAGGTTGCCACAAGGTCGATGGCGCTGAATTCGGCGATGGATGAGCTCGGCATCGTGTCCATGACCCGTCTTTTCCCGGATGCCGGTGAATATGAAGGGAGCCAGAGGCGGAGCGGCCTTCACCGTTTCTATAAGGTCGAGTTTGATGAGAACGTCTCCCTGACGAGGGCAGTCTCCACGCTTGAGGGCGTGCGTGGCATCAGGAGCGTCGAAAGGAAGCATAGGATCGAACCTAGGATATTCAATGACCCCTACCTCTCCAACCAGTGGCACTACATCAATGATGGAAGCAATGGAATGAAGCTTGGGGTCGATGTCAATGTGCTTTCCGTTTGGGAGCAGATGACAACCGGAAGCTCCAAGGTGATCGTCGGAGTGATTGATGGCGGTATCGAGCAGGACCATCCTGACCTCGCCGCAAACCTTATCCCTGGTGGAAAGGATGGCAGCAAGAACTTCATCACTGGCTCTTATGTCATCACTGGCCACACTCATGGAACGCATGTCGGAGGAACGATCTCTGCCGTCAACAACAATGGCATCGGTGTCTGCGGAATCGCCGGCGGTGATGCTGCGAAGAAGATTGATGGAGTGAGGCTTCTTTCCTGCCAGATCTTCGAGGAGGGCAGCGAAAGGAGCGGTGATGGTGCCGCTGCAATCGTCTGGGCTGCCCAGCATGGCGCTGTCATCTCCCAGAACAGCTGGGGCTACAGCGCTGACTCCAACAGGGATGGCAAGCTTTCGCCGGAAGAGATCGCTGATTTCAAGAGCATGTCGATCCCTGGATCCCTCAGGTCTGCAATCGATTATTTCATCAAGTATGCCGGATGCGATGATGATGGCAACCAGCTTCCTGACTCTCCGATGAAGGGTGGCGTCGTGATCTTTGCTGCCGGCAATGATGGTCTTGACTATGACCCAATCGGTGTCTATCCTCCTGTGATTGCGGTAGGAGCTATCGATTCAAAGGGCTACAAGGCATCATTCTCCAATTATGGCGACTGGGTGGACATCTGTGCACCTGGAGTCAAGATCTACAGCACCGACATCCGAAAGGGCTACACGACCCTTCAGGGAACCTCCATGGCGTGCCCTCATGTCTCCGGTGTCGCTGCCCTTGTGGTCTCCTACCTCGGAGGTCAGGGATTCACTGCCCAGGCTTTGACTGACAAGCTTATCGGAGGCTCCAACAAGGACATCATCTCGCAGAATGCCGAGGTGGGAGGTCTTGTCGATGCAATGGGAGCCATGGCATTCGGTGGCTCGAACATCCCAGCCCGAGTTTCAGCATATTCAGTCTCAAGCCTCTCCAACAATGTCGATTTCTCCTGGAAGTTGACTGGAACCAAGAGGGGCATCAAGGCCTATGGCTACCTCCTGATGGCATCCAAGAGCAGGGAAGCCCTTGAGAATGTGGATCCTAAGTCTCCTTCCCAGGATGTAATCACTGCCTTTGTCAAGACTCCTGACGAAGTCGCCATCGGCGCTGCCATGGAAGGAAGGCTTCCGGCGCTCGAGTTCGACACCGAGTACTATGTCAGCATAGCCGGATGTGACTATGCTTCCAACTTCTCCGCCATCGCCGACATCAAGACCATCCGTACCCAGGGGAACAAAGCCCCTGTCATCAAGGGTGACAACCAGAAGATCACGCTTCGCGCATTCGAGGAAGTGAGAGTGCCTGTCGTCGTGGAGGAGCCTGACGGACATGACTACACCGTCAATCTCGACGGAGGCTCTGATGCCGTTGCCTTAGGGGATAAGACTGACGCTGATCCAGGGTCCTACAATCTGGTCATCTCAGGACGCAAGGCTCCTGCAGGGAAGTACACCCTGACGTTCTCCGCCAAGGATTCCTATGGCCTGTCATCCGAGTGGAAACTTGACTACGAGATCCTCGAGAACAACGTTCCTGTGCTTGTGAAGCCTTTCGACAACATCCTGGCGACCGACATCGGAACCGTCTACACGTTCAACTCTGCCGAGTATTTCAGTGATGCAGATGGAGAACCTCTGAAGTTCATCGTTCAGAACTCCGATGGCACCATCGCCCATCTGAACAGCGCCGGCGACAAGTTCTATCTCACGACTCTAAGCTACGGTGTCACCACCATCGAGGTGACTGCAACCGATGCTCTCGACAAGTCTGTGTCCTCATCGTTCAAGGTTCTCGTCAGGGATGCTGACGTCAACTTCCTGGCCTACCCGAACCCGGTCGTGGATGTGCTTCACATCGCCACGGGAAAGGAACTTGAGACCGTTCATGTCCGTATACTCTCGTCCACAGGTGCCGTTGTCCTTGACAAGGACGTCCAGGCCAGTGCGTTCGAGGCTGCTGAGATCGATCTGGGCACCGTCGCTCCGGGACGCTATACGATGGTCCTTTCGTTCGGTGCGAAGGAATACCGCCAGACAATCATCAAGAAGTAACCGGTCCTGTCGCCAATGAAGTTCCGTTTCCTGGCTTTCTCGATGGCAGTCCTGCCTCTGCTGTTCTCCTGTGAGGAAGAACTGGCGGAGATGGAACCTGTTGCCACAGAGGAAGTTGTAGAGACGGAGCAGCCTCAGGCTGGTGATGGGTACGTCCCCGGTGTGACCTACGTGGAGTTCAGCGAGGAGATGACTGCCCTGGTGGAAAGGGATTTCGCCCAGGGGAAGGTCATGACCCGCTCGATGCCTCTGAACCAGGTGTTTGACGAACTTGGTATCGTCTCTGTCCGCAGGCTTTTCGAGGATGGAGGCGAGTTTGAGCCGAGGATGCGTCGCTGCGGACTTCATCGCTGGTACGTCGTGGAATTCGATCCGGAGGTCTCTCTGACCAGAGCGTCCATCGAACTCAGTTCCATTCCGGGAATCGAGTCCGTCGAGCGTGAGCATGAGGTTGAAAGCACAGCGTTCAATGACTTGGATCCTGGCCAGCAGTGGTGGCTCTACAACAGCAAGAGCGGTGGAGTCGATGTGAATGTGAAGGATGTATGGTCCTCGTTCTCGACGGGAAGCCCTTCCGTCACCGTGGCGGTGGTCGACTATGGCATCGACCTGAAGCATGCCGACCTCGCCTACAACTGCGGTGAAGAGCATTATGATTTCGTGACCATGGATGAATCGATCGAGCCCGGCGGCCACGGGACCCACATCGCCGGCATCATCGCTGCAGTCAACGACAACGGCTATGGCGGATGCGGCATTGCCGGCGGTGACTGGAAAAAGGACCAGAGA
>JAGHSC010000266.1 GCA_018066065.1 Candidatus Cryptobacteroides faecihippi | reverse complement strand
ACTGCGAACCTGAAGCTTCCGATGCTGTCGCTTGAAGGGTCGAATCCGAGCAGCGAGCCGAATGCCGTTGCCACTGCAATCTCAGGGGACACGATGAATGCGTGGGTGTTCGGGTTGCCGTCGGCTCTCTTTGCGAAATTCCTGTTGAAGGAAGTCACGATGGCGTTCCTGCGGGTCGGGTCGTCAGTCTTCCTCTTCCACTGGCCGATGCATGGACCGCAGGCATTGGTCATCACCGTGGCGCCTGCCTTCCTGAGGGTCGGGAGGATACCGTCGCGCTCGGCCGTGAGCCTGATCTGCTCGCTTCCCGGGGAGACGATCAGGGATGCCTTCGGGCTGAGACCTGCGCTGAGAGCCTGCTCTGCGACGCTTGCAGCCCTGGCGAGATCCTGGTAGGACGAGTTGGTGCATGAGCCGATGAGGGCCACCTCCACGTTCTGGGGATAGTCCATCTCCTTCACCCTTTCCTTCATCTTGCTGATCGGGCAGGCTGCATCTGGGGTGAATGGGCCATTGACATGAGGCTCGAGGGTCGAGAGATCGATGTCGATGATCTGGTCGTAGTATTTCTCCGGGTTGAGGGCGACCTCCGGGTCTGCTGCGAGATCTGCCTTGCAGGCGTCTGCAAGCTTTGCGACTGCCTCGCGGCCGGTAGCCTTGAGGTACTCTGCCATCTTCGCGTCATAAGGGAAGACGGAGCAGGTGGCACCGACCTCGGCGCCCATGTTGCAGATCGTGGCCTTTCCGGTGCATGAAAGGGAGGAGGCTCCCTCTCCTGAATATTCAATTATGGCGTTTGTACCTCCCTTGACAGTCAGGATGCCCGCGAGCTTGAGGATGACGTCCTTCGGGGATGCCCATCCGCTGAGCTTGCCTGTGAGGCGTACGCCGATGATCTTCGGGACCTTGAGTTCCCATTCCATCCCTGCCATCACGTCGACTGCATCCGCACCGCCGACTCCGATTGCGAGCATTCCGAGTCCGCCGGCATTCGGGGTGTGGGAGTCTGTGCCGACCATCATTCCACCAGGGAACGCATAGTTCTCAAGGACGATTTGATGGATGATTCCGGCTCCCGGCTTCCAGAAACCGATTCCGTATCTCGCGGATGCCTGCCTGAGGAAATCGTACACCTCGGCGTTTGTCTTGATCGCCGTTGCGAGGTCGGGCTCAGCTCCGTCGCATGCGCAGATGAGGTGGTCGCAGTGGACAGTCGAAGGGACTGCCACTGAATCCTTTCCTGCATTCATGAACTGGAGGACTGCCATCTGTGCCGTTGCGTCCTGCATGGCGACTCGGTCAGGGCGGAAGCCCGCGTAGTCCTTGAGCCTGACGAGCGGTTCGGCGGGTGTCCCGTTGAACAGATGCGCGTAGAGAATCTTTTCTGCAAGAGTCAGAGGCCTGCCCACGAGAGTGCGCGCCTCGTTGACCTTCTGGTTGAATCTGCTGTAGAAGGATTCAACTTCCTTGAAGTCGAAAATCATGTTGAATACACTAGCTAACTGAATAAATATGCAATTAATCCGAAGATTATGTGCATAAAATTAGCTAAAATTTTGGAATATTCAATAAAAATGCAGAGAAAAATGCTACATATTGTACCCCTGGCGCAGTCCGAGGAAGTAATCCACGTACATTTTCTCGCTGTCCGGGCACATTTCCGACAGCTCGGCCATCTGTCTGCTGACTGAGAGTGCAAGCTCATTGTCCGGGTACTGTTCGTTGTGCATCAGGTGGTTCAGGAACATCATCAGCAGGGACAGGATGTAGCGGTAGACGATGATGGTGTCTTCCATCGGGGCGCCGACATCCGACAGCATCCTGACGGTGAGGTCGGTACCTTTCCTGAGTGATTCGAGCAGTGAGATTTCCAGAGGCTTGCGAGTGATGGAACCCGGACTCAGGACATAGTTGTAGACGGCATCGTCCCGCAGGGTGAGGAGCCTGCACTTCTGTACTGCCTCGATCACGAAGCAGGATTCCTCGAAATAGTTCAGCCCTTCCGGGAACCGGATGTTTCCTTCCCTGACCAGGGATGCCTTGTAGATCGCCATGAAGAAACCGGCGGTGAAGTAGGCCTTGCAGGTCCTGATCCTTCCGTTCGTGTCGAGCCATCCCGCCGTGCCTGTCTCGCCTGTGAGTGTGTCGTAGGTCCTGGCCGTTCCCTTGACCATGTCTGCGCCTGAGGCCTTGGCCTCGGACAGCAGCTTCCCGAAGTAGTCACCGTCCAGGAAGTCGTCGCTGTCCACGAATCCGAGCCAGTCTCCCCTCGAGGCTTCGATGCCCAGATTCCTGGCTGCTGAGACACCTCCGTTCCTGTCCCTGAGAATCAGCCTGATGCGACTGTTGCGCGAGGCGAAGTCCTGGAGAATCGTCCTCGATCCGTCGGTCGAGGCATCGTCGACGCAGATGATCTCGATGTCGCGGAACGTCTGGGCACAGATGCTTTCCAGACACCTTTCCAGGTACCTGTCAGTGTTGTAGACGGGTATGATCACGGACAGTTCAGGCATGTCTCTGGATGTTCAGTCTGAGTTTGTTGAGAGTCTCGATGTTCTTCCTGTGCATGAAGTAGGTCACGAGCTGGCCGATGGTGTTGTCGACCCTCCTGCATCTGTGCATGAAGGCATCGAGCCCGGATGCCGCCAGGCGGGTCACCTCTTCCGGTACGTCATCCCTCCGGCACCATTCCATGAGATGCTCCATCAGGAACATCGTGACGATTGCGTGGTGCCTGGGGTCCTGGCAGAGACTGTCCAGGGTGTCGAGGATGATCTCCGTTCCCTTGAGCTGGTCCTGGATGTGGCGGACCGTCCTGTCGCTGTGGGAAGCGGATGTGGGGCTGTAGGTGTAGGAGTAGACGGCATCCCTTGCCAGCCCGACCTTGTCTGTCAGCAGGACCGCCTTCACCGTGAAGCACGGGTCTTCGTTGACGATGAGGTGTTCGGGGAAGCGGATGCCGTGCTCCAGGACGAACTCGCGCCTGAAGAGTGCGGAAGTGAATCCGTAGAAGAAATATGCCTTGTGCTTTGTGCCGATCAGGCTGTCGACATCCATCCCGGGCCATGCCGGACCGCTCTTCCCGGTCTCGGGGTCGTAGCTGCGGATGCTGCCCTTGACGATGTCCAGCCCGCCTTTCACGGCAGTGCCGTGGAGTCTTTCGTAGAACCTTTCGCTGACGAAGTCATCGCTGTCCACAAAGGAGAGGTACTCTCCTGAAGCCTTGGATATTCCGAGATTCCTGGACACGGAGACTCCCTGGTTGACGGGGGAGCAGGTCACATGCACACGCGGGTCGCGTCCTGCATGTGCCATGAGGATGTCGCGGGAACCGTCGGTCGAGGCATCGTCGATGCAGATTATCTCAATGTCCCCGAGAGTCTGTTTCTCCAGGCTCCCGAGACAGGCATCAAGAAATCTTTCTGAATTGAAGACAGGGACGATGACGGAGACGAGAGGCATCAGGAACCCATTTTGGATTCGCGCTGTGCAACGTCTTCCATGTCAGGGTTGAGTGAGGCAAGGTCTGGTGACCAACCCTCTTCCTCCTTGACCTCGTGGATCGGGTCGGCAAGGAGAAGCTCCTGAGCGTCAGCGAATTCCATGCATGAAGGAAGGAACTCGTCAGCCGATGCGACAGCTGCGTCGATGGTGACTTCTGCCTCTGACGGTGCAGCAGGCTCAAGGATTTCCTTCTCTACGAGAGTCGCGATGAGGGCCTCGATGGCGGAAGCGGCATCTGCAGGTGCACCCGGAAGGGCAGAGACCGTCTCGATGATCCTTTCCACGGATGCTCCAGCCTGGAGGGACTCGTAGATTGCGGTTGCAAGGCAGTTGAGACCATAGTAGATTCCGGTCTCGGAATTGATGATGATGGCACTTCCTTCAGTGACATCGGCAAACATCTTTGACTCGTTAAGCTGATAGTTCATATTACAGTGTCTTTACAAATTCTCTCAATGCCTCCACGTTCTTGTGAATATCCCTGCAGAGGCGGATCTGGTAGTACTCTTCGCCGCGCACCATGTCCATGAGCTTCCTTGTGGTGGCGTTGTCCTGAAGGTCGTTCATCTGCATCATGGTAGAATGCGCAAGCTGCGTGATGGCCCTTCCCTTCATGGCATCCTCTATCCTTACGATCGAAGGCTCCGGGTCGGAGACGATCTCCGGGAACATGCACACCTTGACGGGGTAGCGGCTGCGGAAGCTGCCGTGGCAGTTCGCGATGTTGAGGACGTACTTGTCCTTGCGTGCGTTGTTCGACACGAAGCGGGCCCCTTCAAGCTCGTCATAGAGCTCGTCGTACATTGTCGGCGAGAGGGTGATGAT
>JAGHSC010000275.1 GCA_018066065.1 Candidatus Cryptobacteroides faecihippi | reverse complement strand
TCGGTTATACCCCAGTCACGGGAATGTCGCTCACGCGTTACGCACCCTTTTGCCGGTCGCCGGCAGAGTATTGCTACTCCCCGCTGCCCCTCGACTTGCATGTGTTAAGCCTGCCGCTAGCGTTCATCCTGAGCCAGGATCAAACTCTTCTTTGTATATACACAATTTTAAATTTCCAGTCAGATCCCGACAGTTTTAACTTCTCTAAGAAATCAACGCTCTCGTTTATCAAATTTCTCGGTACTTGCTTGTACTTCCTTCAGTCTTTTCAATGATCTTGTTGTGTGCCTCATTTCCGAAGCGGGTGCAAAGGTAGTAACAAAATTTTCACCTGCAAATTTTTTCTGCATATAGTTTTCAACATTTTCACCCCTTTTCTGTTGAAAACAAACGTAACCTCCCCAAAATGGAGAGGTTACGCAGATATAAAAATTTTATTGCTCAGAAGATGCCATTGCAGCAGGCTCCAGGACCATTTTCTCCTTAAAACGTCCCAATACATTTGCACACATCAGGGAGTCTGCAGAGAGATAGTAGCGGTCTGCATGAGGATCCGGAGTAAAAATGGTGCATCCAGTGTCCGTAAAGTCGATGGAACCAGGGCCGACGACATTGAAATAAGGAGTGTCTCCGTTGCAGACACCCTCCACGGCATAGAGAACGCTTGTCAGATCCCATGTAGGCCTGTCATAAGGCATCGGAAGGTAAGCCTTGTACGCCTCGACCATAGGATGATGCTCAGCCCAGCCGAAATCATCCTGGATGCTCTGGCCTGGATAGTTGATTGCAATGCCGACCTCGAAAGGAGAGGTGATGACCTCAGTAGGCCATTCGGAGAAGACCTTCCTTGCAGAAGGCACATCCTTGGTGATGTTGTACTCAGGGCTGGTCTCATTCAGCATGCATCCAGCCATGGTGACAAGGCGTGCGACCTTGGCTGCAACGAGATCCTTTCCGCAGAGCTCTGAATATTCATCTGCGGGAGTGTCAAGCAATCTTGCGAGATTGGTCGAGAAGCCGGTGGAGACGATCGTGACCGACCCGTCAGGCTGCTCGGAGAGAATCTTCCTGTAGAGGTCCACTGCGAGAGGAAGTGTAGAGCAGTCCTCCACTCCCCTCTTGAAGAGCGGTGTGCCATCCTCGTTCCTGAGGCCTGCAACCGCTGCTGCATAGTTGACAGCGTCAGTCGAGCAGTCGGCACCTTCTTTGATGATTCCTATCGGCACATCAGGGTAGCCATACCAGACGCGGGCGACGTCCACATATTCAGCGGCACCGTATTCAACCTTGTTGAGCATGACTCCAAGAAGGTTGATGCGACCCTCATCCATATATTTATATAATAGGTCAAGAGCCAAGGCGTCATCGACGTCATTTCCCATGTCTGTCTCGAAGATGATGGACAGCGGTCCGGAAGGCTCCTCTTCCTTCGCCTGCCTGCAGCACACGGAGGCAAGCGCAGCAGCAGCAATGGCTGCAATCGTGAATATTCGCTTCATCGGACGAGAGGATTATGCGCCGGCGGCAACGATGAGTCCAAGACCAACGAGGAAGAAGCAGAACATGAGTGCCAGGAGGCTGTAGACCTTCTTGTCGGAACCCTTGAACTCCTTCCATACAAAGATACCCCAGATGGCAGCGACCATAGGAGCGCCCTGTCCGAGGGCATAGGAAACGGATGCGCCAGCCTTGCCAGCAGCGATGTAGCTGAGAGCTGTACCGAGGCACCAGATTGCGCCACCGCACATGCCGACGATGTGAGTCTTGCTGTCACCCTTGAAATAAGCGCCCATGCTGACAGGCTCGCCGACAAATGGCTTCTTCATGACAAGCGGTCCGAAGACGAAGTGGCTGACGAGGACAGCGAGGGAGAAGACGACGATGGCAGTGTAAGGGCCTACCTTTCCAGCCTCCATGTTGGCGAAGTCATTGAGGTCCAATGCCCTCATCACGAATGATGAGAAGAATGACATGACGACACCTGCCACGAGAGCGAGGATGACACCCTTGCGCTGGTCAGCCTTGCTGATGTCTGAGTTGCCTGCCTTCTTGCCTGAGGCTACTCCATTGAGGATCACTGCGATGACGACGAGAGCGACACCAAGCGCAAGAAGAGCGACGTTGCTCTTGAGGGCGCCCTGTGCAGACTCGACCCTAAGGTTGTTGATGACACCGAGTACAAGTGCGAGACCGCATCCGAGAGGGAATGCCACAGACATTCCGGCGATTGAAGTGGATGCACTCAGCAGGATGTTCGATGCATTGAATATGAAGCCTCCGAGGATGAGCCACCCGATGGAAGCTCCGGAAGCCTGCGCGATGTCCTTGAAGAAGGTACGTCCCTCCGGGCCGAAGGTTCCGAGAGTGAGCGCGAGAAGAAGGGAGAAGATGACCATGCCGATCACATAGTCCCAGTAGAAGAGTTCGTATCTCCAGCTCTTGGCAGCGGCCTTCTGGGTGTTTCCCCATGAGCCCCAGCAGAGCATGATCACAAAGCAGAGAAATACTGCGAATGGATAACTGTTAACGATGAACATTTTTGATTGATTTTGATTGTTTTCCGATTACCTTGCCATGAAGGCCTCGATCTCAGGCCTCATAGGGATCGCTGTCTGGGCGCCCATCTTGGTCACCGAGATGGCAGATGAGGCACAGGCGAACTGAGCCGCATCCTTGAGGGACTTGCCTTCGGCGATTGCAACGCAGATGGAACCGCAGTAGGTGTCTCCAGCTCCGGTGGTGTCCATGGCCTTGACCTTGTAGGCCTGGACAAACTGAGGGTCACCTCTATCGAGGATGAGGGATCCCTTGCTGCCCATGGTCACGATCATCTTGCCTACACCCTTGTCGAAGAGCACCTGTGCAGCCTTGCATGCAGACTCCTGGTCGGTCACCTGGACACCGGAGAATGAAGACAGCTCAGTCTCGTTAGGGATGAAGAGAGAGACGTACTTGAAGATTTCCTCAGGAAGCTCGGCATATGGTGCCGGATTGAGGACTACTGTCGCACCTGCCTCGAAGGCAATCCTGGCAGCCTTGAGCACAGCCGGGACAGGAATCTCAAGCTGCATGAGAAGGATGTCGCAGGATTCCAGAAGTGCCCTTGATGCTTCGATGTCGGCATCGTTGATGTCGACATTTGCTCCGGAAGCAACGACGATGCAGTTCTCAGCCTCGGAATCCACGGTAATGAGTGCAACTCCGGATGGCTTGTCCGAACGGAGTGCTCCGCTGACATCGATTCCCTCGTTGACATAATGCTTCAGAGCATTCTCGCCGAAGACATCATTTCCGACCTTGCAGATGAAGGACACGTCTCCGCCAGCTCTCTTGGCTGCGACTGCCTGATTGGCTCCCTTTCCGCCAGGGCTCATGGTAAACTCTCCTCCGAGAACGGTCTCGCCAGGTGCAGGCAAGGCAGCAGTCTTGACGGTCATGTCAGTGTTGCTGCTGCCCAGAATAAGGATTTTCTTCATGATTATACTTGTTATTTGATTATCAGTGAATGGTTATCCTTCAAAAATAGCAAAAAACAGACGGAAACAAAAGAAAAAAGCATAAAGAAAGGGTCGCATGCCCTGAACGGCATGCGACCCTTGACTCTGTCCTATCTGTCGATGGATTACATCATTCCGCCTGCAGGCATTGCTGGAGCCGGCTCCTTCTCAGGGATGTCGACGATTCCGCACTCTGTGGTGAGGAACATGCCGGCAACGGATGCAGCATTCTCGAGAGCCACGCGGGCAACCTTGGTCGGATCGATGAGACCAGCCTCGAACATGTTTACATATTCATCGGTACGGGCATTGTAGCCGAAGTCACCCTTGCCCTCACGGATCTTCTGGATAATGACGCTGCCCTCTACACCTGCGTTGAGAGCGATCATGCGGAGAGGCTCCTCGATCGCGCGTGCGATGATGCGGACGCCTGTGGTCTGGTCCTCGTTCTCACCCTTAAGGTTCTTGAGGCACTCTGCAGCGCGGATGTAAGCCACACCGCCACCAGGGAGATAGCCTTCCTCGACAGCTGCGCGGGTTGCATTGAGTGCATCCTCGACGCGGTCCTTCTTCTCCTTCATCTCGATCTCGGAACCTGCACCGACGTAGAGAACTGCAACTCCACCGGCGAGCTTGCCGAGCCTTTCCTGAAGCTTCTCACGGTCATAGTCGGAAGTAGTGGTGCTGATCTGGGTACGGATCTGAGCGACTCTGTCGGCGATTTCCTTGGCTGAGCCTGCTCCACCGACGATTGTGGTGTTGTCCTTTGTGATGGTTACCTTCTCTGCCTGGCCGAGCATCTCGACAGTGGCATTCGCGAAGGTGTAGCCCCTTTCCTCGGCGACTACGGTCGCACCGGTAAGGATGGCGATGTCCTGAAGCATCTCCTTGCGGCGGTCACCGAAGCCAGGAGCCTTGACGGCTGCGACCTTGAGGGTTCCGCGGAGTCTGTTGACTACGAGTGACTGGAGAGCCTCTCCGTCGACATCCTCTGCAATGATGAGGAGTGACTTTCCTTCACGGGCGATAGGCTCGAGGATAGGAAGGATGTCCTTCATTGAAGAGATCTTCTTGTCAGTGATGAGGATGCAAGGCTCGTCCATGACGGTCTCGAGCTTCTCAGGGTTGGTCATGAAGTAAGGAGAGATGTAGCCCCTGTCGAACTGCATGCCCTCTACGACCTTCACCTCGGTCTCGATACCCTTGGCTTCCTCGACTGTGATGACGCCGTCTCCGTTGACCTTTGACATTGCGTCTGCGATGAGCTTGCCGATGGTGGCATCATTGTTGGCTGAGACGGTACCGACCTGCTCGACCTTTGAATAGTCATTGCCGACCTTCTTGCTCTGCTTCTTGAGGTTTGCGACGACAGCTGCGACAGCCTTGTCGATACCCCTCTTGAGGTCCATCGGATTTGCACCTGCAGTAACGTTCTTGAGTCCGACGTTGATGATTGCCTGTGCGAGGACGGTAGCGGTGGTTGTACCGTCACCTGCCTGCTCGTTGGTCTTGGAAGCGACTTCCTTGACCATCTGTGCGCCCATGTTGGCGAACCTGTCCTCAAGCTCGACCTCCTTTGCGACAGAAACACCGTCCTTGGTCACGTGAGGAGCACCGAACTTCTTGTCGATGACAACATTGCGTCCCTTAGGACCAAGAGTAACCTTTACTGCGTTTGCAAGAGCGTCCACTCCTTCCTGCATCTTTGAGCGGACGTCAACATTGAATTTTATTTCCTTTGCCATGATACCTTCCTCCGATTAAAGAATTGCCATGATTTCTGACTGCTTGACGATGAGATACTTGACATCGTCAACAGTGATTTCCGTTCCTGAATACTTTCCGTAGAGGACCTCATCACCGACCTTGACCTCCATAGGCACATCCTTCTTTCCAGGGCCTACAGCGATCACCTTGCCTTCCTGTGGTTTTTCCTTTGCTGTGTCAGGGATGAAAAGCCCTGAAGCTGTCTTGGTCTCAGCCTCCTTAGGCTGGATCAGAACTCTATCTGCTAACGGTTTGATCATGATTATTGAGTTTTTGCCATGTAAAATCAAAGGATGTGCCACGGGACAGCGACTGACAATTTGTCACAGTCCTTCGATTGGGGGCATGAAACGATTGAAAATCCAGAAACATTCAGTACCTTTGAATGAATATGCGCCTGAATCGAAGCGCAGTCAAGAAATGAAAAGAGACATACAGATGAATATCACTTTGAAGAAGACCGCGACCATCATCCTGACAGTCATGATGGCAGCGACCATGGCATCATGCAGCAAGTTCGGGAAATCATCCGGGCAGAGCATTGAATTCGCCACATTCATCAAGGCCCACACCGGCGGAATCATCTCCGACAAGTCGACTATCCGCGTAGAGCTCGCATCCAGCATCCAGGACGCCACACCGGGCGCCGACCTGAAGGAAGGAGTGCTCACTTTCAGCCCGTCGATGAAAGGAACATCCAGGTGGCTGTCCTCAAGCATGATCGAGTTCATACCGGAGAACGGGCAGCTCAAGCCAGGCCAGGCCTACACCGGAAAGCTCAGGCTCGACAAGATACAGAAAGTCGGCAGCAGGAAGTTCAGGAAATTCAACTTCCACTTCCTCGTCGCGATAAAGGAGGCAGTGCTCCAGGTCAGCAACGTCTCCATCACGGCAGCATCTCCGGACGTTGCCAGCATCGACGGCACGATCTCACTCACGGAAGAGCTTCCTCTCGAGAG